>NZ_SCOH01000012.1 GCF_005503445.1 Chitinivorax sp. B
AGCATCGGTACCTCCGTTCGCTATGCGTATGATGCTGAGGGTAATCGCGTCAGCCAGACGGTGAATGGTTCTGCCAAGACCAGCTGGTTGGTCGATGCGAATCGTGATTATGCACAGGTATTAGAGGAACAAGACCCGACAGGTAAGGCGACACACTTTACCTATGGCAATGACCTGATATATCAGCAAACGCAAGCCCAGAAGGCCTATTTCCATTATGACGGTCTGGGCAGCACCCGTCTGCTGACATCTGACACGGGTTCGGTCACCGATACCTATGCTTACGATGCCTGGGGTTTACGCCTCAACAAGACTGGCAACACAAACAATACCTATCTCTTTGGTGGCGAGCAGCATGATGCTCAGCTCGGCATGTACTACTTGCGTGCCCGGTACCTTAACCCGGAAACCGGACGGTTTGTCAGTCAAGACACCCATGCCGGGAATCTGGCAAACCCGATTACGCTCCATGACTATTTGTATGCCAACGGTGATCCAGTCGGAAACATCGATCCCACCGGTAAATTCTCGATGGGATCCATTGGCGTCACAATGGCCATTGGTGGCACATTAAATGTGGCCATCAACTGGCAAGCCAACGCTTCGATGGAGCGCATTGCCACCAACTTTATCGTAGGCGCAGCTGAGGGCGTCATCTTTGGTGGTGTATTCAATCTTGGTGCCAAGCTTGTCAAATTTGGCAAGTTCGCCAAATTCAGCAAAAACCTTGAGAACTTAGCCATTCTCAAGCGCGTCGGGATCAGCGGTGCTTTGTTACCCGGTCGGCATGTGCTGGGTGAGCGGATGGTCATGAATGTGGGCGGTGAAACGGTGTTGCTCAAATCAACCGCCCTAGGCAAAGGTGCAGCCAAACATTTGCAGGAACTGCTTGGTCGAGCGCCCACTGCAGGCCAAACAACATTCGCCGAGGCGTTGATGTTGCAAGAGGTTGAAGCGGCAGTACATGTTGCCATGCGTGAAGGGCTGGTCGATACAGCGGTCATGAACGCCATTCATATGCATGGGTATGGTGCCAAGGCTATCGCAACTATTGTGCAAACCCCTGGGTTTACTTGGGAAATGAAGGCAGAGCTGGCCGTGGAAGCTGGAAAACGGGTGATTAAGATCTTCCACCTCCAACCGCTCTAGTCAACCGTAGCATTGCCGACGAAGTACCCGCCTTCAAGCATGGAATGGTCGGTTCGTCGTCGACCAAAACGCTGGCAGATGATCGGAAATGTGTGTTACAAGGTCGCAGTGTAATCACATCCCGCATCTGCCAGTTTGCTTTGCGGTCATTGACGGTCCTGTCAACAGCAATTCTTGACAGTACGGTGAGCTGTTCTGATTGAAAGCTTTCTGTGCTTACACGTGGCGGCGCGCTTGTCGGTCAGTCGTTTTGAGTCAACACATTACTTTTTCACGGTAAGGTCATGAGTCATTTCTCTTATCCAAAAGTCAGTCAGTGGCATGGTATGGCCGGTAAATTTGTATATGGCATCGACCACGAGGCCTCGCCAACACCAACCTTCATCCTGCATCAGGAAGCAGTCAACGTGCATGGCAATTATTACTTCGTCCTGCAGCACAACGAAGGCTTGGGTGCCACAACTGAAGATCAAATTCTGAGCGAGGGGGGCGAAATCGAGCTTTGCTTCTCTCGCACTGGCGAAAACCTGGAGTCTATCGAATTGTCGATAGGTAGGCGTTTTGCACAGTTGCTCAGCCCTTGGGATGCCAACGAACCGCTGGCCCTTCAGGATGACTCATTCATATCTGGCGGTATTGAGGCCGATTACTGGGCACCTGATCAGGTCAAACGTGGATACATGCGCGCCGCCAGCGGTCGAGTCAGAGTGTATTTGTATGATGGGAATCTGTGTGTTTTGTGGGGTGATACCCCGATGGTTGGATGTGGTGTTGCGGGCAACGACCATGTCGCATTGTATGTAAATGAACACAACGCACTTACCGGATTTGTCGTGCAGCATATTGAAGCGTCTACTTACCAAGCACTACTACAGATTAATGCCGGATACTAATTCAACTTTGTCACCTTCCCTCCCCGCCCCCGTTGGCAGCGGCAAGCCTTGTCTGGCCTAAGCTGAAACGGCTACCTGCAACCGTCGGACATAGCGTTCGGCAATACACCGAACCCGCTCGGCATGGTCGGAGACAGACGGTCGCGCGAAGGGCTACCACGTCCTTATTCGATGACAAGCGGCGGATATCGCCCAAGGCCTGCCGTTCCTTCGTCTGGGACATCCGGGCCATTGTCATCAAGCTCATGTTCTGATGCCCGTGACAACAGAACAGGTGGTAGATTCAACGTGGCGGGCATTAAGCAAGAAATGCTGATCCAGCCAGGTCAGGCCTGTAGCCAGCAGACTGAAAATACCACTGACGTATTGAAGCCATCGTCAATGACAACCTAAAAAATCTCATTTGAAACAATACCCTAAAGGGAGTTCAGCAAAGTAGAGCCAGGACTTGGCCTGATTGCTATCACTGCCGCATGGTACAGTCATCATGAAACACATTCATCGAGATCAGATTACCCTATAGTGAATACACACGTATGTTCGGGTCAGCTGGCATGAATTTCCCTCACTCATTTGCCTGCCGGTTCCAGCGCGCATGCCTGATGGGATGCCTTGGGATCGGATTGAGCATGTCTGTTCAGGCTGGCGAAATGTTGCAATTGACCACTGAAGATTTGCCACCGTATAACATCCCCACCGCAGACGGACGCAACATTGCTGGTATTGTCGGTGAGAAAGTAATGGAAATCATGCGGCGAGCCAATATCGAGTATACGCTGGAGATCGCCACCTGGCAGCGGGCCTACAATTTGGCCCTGACACAACCCAACACCTGCGTATTCGCCACTACTCGCATTGAGGAACGGGAGGCGCTGTTCAAATGGGTAGGCCCCATGGCCACCACTGAATGGGTTGTGATCGGGCGCAATAACAGCCCACCCATCAACCAGCTGGAAGACCTGAAAGAAATACCGATTGCCGGTTATCGCAGTGATGCCTCCGCCATTTATCTGACCAGCCATCAATACAATGTGGTCACCGCTACCAGCCCAGATGTATGCCTGCGAAATCTGGTATTGGGTCGCATCGATTATTGGGTGGCAGGCCGCTTATCCTCATCGCAAATAATCAGGCGGCAAAATGCGGAAGACAAGGTAAAGGTTTTGTTGGCCTTCAATCGCCGCTATCTCTACTTGGCCTGCAACCCGGCGGTACCCAATCAATTGATTGAGACAATGCAGAATGTCTGGAAAAGCATGGAAGCCGATGGCACGTTACGCCAGATTGATCAGCGATACATGCAACAACCCTGAACGTTCACGTCACCAGGGCAGACGACCTGCACCCAGTGCTCGCCCGTTGGTTCTCATGAGCGGGGACAGCGCAGGGCCATTGGCAAAGATTGCCCAGACGTTTCTGATGAATATTGAACCGCTCCAAGTAACAACAGGCTGATCAAACCATGTGGTATACCCTATATTAATTGTGACTGACAAAATTCAACACAGCGACAGGGGCAGGATGTCCCACCGCAGGTAGTGCAAGGGTACGGTAAGGCGACACAATGCAGTATCAGGCAAATTGTTAGCCACGCTAAAACAGACGCGACATTTTGATGTAGGAACACATGGCTGCTGGCATGTCTTTGTACCGCACACGTCGTCTTGTGCCATATCTGTTGCTGCTGAGCATGGCGTTTATCGGCAGCGGAACAAGCTATGCTGACTTTCTACGACTGACCACCGAATACCTTGATCCGTACAATGTGCCGACTGCCGATGGCCGTTCGGCAACTGGTATTGTAGGTGATAAGGTGTCTGAACTGATGCGGCGGGCCGGCATTGATTACACACTGGAAGCGGTTTCCTGGCAACGTGCCTATAATCTGGCCCAGGTACAACCCGATACTTGCGTGTTTGGCACAGCCCGAATTACAGAACGCGAAACACTGTTCAAATGGATCGGGCCGTTGGCTACCACCGAATGGGTCATTATCGGTCGGTATGACAGCCCTCCGGTCCGGCGCCTTGAAGACCTGAAAAATACGCCCATTGCTGGCTATCGTAGTGACGCCGTTGCTACCCATTTGGCCAACCAACAGTACAAAATCGTGACCGCAACCAACGGTGAGGTCTGCCTGCGCAATCTGCTAGCTGGACGCATCGACTATTGGGCTGCCGGCCGGCTGTCGTCACCGCAGATCATCAAACGATTGCAAGCCCAGAGCCAAGTCAAAGTTCTGTTTTCCTTCAATCGACAAGAATTGTATTTGGCCTGCAACCTGGACGTCCCGATCAAAGTGATCGACGCCTTGCAGGCTGCCTACAAAAGCATGGAAACGGACGGTACACTACGGCAGATTGATCAGCGCTATCCTTCGCTGCCCTAGGCTGTCATTGCACCGAAAAACTGCGGCTGACGCCGGCAAACGGGTAGATCCTCCCTGTCCAGCCATTCTTGTAGTCACCGTAATGCACGATCCGATAAGTACCGGCATTGGCCGAGACAGGAATATCCCAACTGATCAATGCCTTAGAAGTACCCCACACCGGGTCAATGCGTACCCAGCGATAAATCGTTGACCAGTCACCATCTCTCGCGACCTCTTGCCATTGATTGCCAGTCCATTGCTGCACGGACAGGAATGTCCCATTACGGTGAAGATGGTTTTTCGGATGACCAGTCCAAAAGGCCACATTCACCCGTGTACCCCGCAGATAAGCTGCATCTGGCTGCTGATCGGCTTGTCCAAAGCTTTTGCCGATGGGCGTATTGTCCAGCACCACCCCCGTCTGAAACGACATCTGATTGCTGGTCAGATCACGGGGTGTTGGGCCAGGTGTTACCGGAACCCCAAGTCGCATGGCCGTCGCCAAGTTGAAATAGGCCTGCTGATAGGCTGGCAGCGTCCATTTGCCGAAATGGGTGGAACCCCCTTCATAATGCTGGGCCTCATATTCTTCCGGAGTGGTGACATATCCAGCGTAGGCATTGGCATAGCCGTTGAACACTACATGGCGTACGCTACCGCCCAGGGCCATCAGTACAGTTTCACGGATACGTCGACCGGCCATGATGGTGAACTCGGCCGGGCCGGCAACAATGGCCAGCTGGCCAATGCGCAAAATGGATACTGGCAACACTTCCGGTGTCCATGGGAATGGCCGTTGCATACCAGTTGCCAGTAATATCGGCTTGGGTGCGTGGCATTCATGTACCCACGGCGGCGCCGGGATGATCACCCCGCCCAGAAACTGGAAAAACGGATTCCCTTTCAAATCGCCCTCCTCGAATCCATCCATACCCCGCCCGTCTTCTGTCCCCGCAGCAAAAGCCGTCCCCAGTGCAGCAGGACAAGTCCGACGTGTTTCCCCGTCAGTGAACAACGGGGCAACATTCACGTTGGAGAAATCTGCAAACTGCTGGCGGTAATCGATTGGGCCGACCAGAAGCTCCCGCGCAGCCTGATGAATCGACAGTGCCTTCTGTAGCTGTCGTTCGCCAATCAAGCGTGTGTTATCGAATTCATTATGGGTCGGGCCGTTACCATCCAGATTCAAATTCGGTGTCATATCCCCAGCATTGGTCTGTGCAAATGCGGACACAAAATCCTCATCACTGTCGTAGCGCACGCCTTTCAGATCATGCTCCCAACGCCATGCCGCATAGCCTTTGTTGTCTGGACTGATCAGGCGGTTACTGTTTTTCATCGATACCCCATGGGTAGCAAACCAGCTGATGGCACCGACATCCGTTTCACCTCTGGAAAATTTCAGCACCGTCATGTCTGGATCAATGTGATGACCCCACTTGGCACGCTCCGAGGCCGGATTGCGTTCATAGGCAGTCAAGGATCGATTGTTGCTGGCATCCAGCAGCTCACCTTGCCCAATACGGATTTGACCCGGCTTCATATTTCGATGCGCCTTGTCGATTGCTTCGACAATCCCGGCCACAATGGCATCGAACGTTGTTTTGTTGAAACCCAGGCTGGTGAAATTATACAAAGCATAATGCGAGAACCCGCCAGGGCCGCCATGGGTATGTGTCGCAGCCAGCACCACGTTTTCCGCGCTGTACAAAGCACCATACTTTGCGGTCAGGCGACTGATCACCGCCTGCTGAATGCTTTGAAAGACCATGCCCAGATCCGTGTTGACGAATACCACCCGTTTACCCGTGGCTGGGTCCCCAACAATGAAGGCCCGTGCACGTTGCCGCATATGAATACCTGCCGCCACCTGATCCGATTTGGCATAACCCATCATGCCGACCTCGGCCGCCTCCCCGGTAATGTCGGCCATGCCTCGGCCAACCAGATAACTATCGGCAACCACCCAGCTGGTCCAGCACATCCATGGCGCCACCAGCATTACCCGAACCATGCGCTTCATAGAGCCTCCTTGCATTCATAACAAAGTTATCATTCAAACCTCCGTAACTTCATAGTACTTTGATTTCTATGGAATACCAGGTCGATATCACATTCAACCGGCCAGCCAGTGTGGCGGCAATATATGCAAGCGGCCCCCCTCGCCCGCCGTCATTGTTCCCAGTCCAGCCCCAATACCGTGCGAACTGGACAAATAAAATGCTCTTATGGCACATGACCGGACGTGAGGACCGCTTCCGGCTGATCTGTTGTTCCCCCATTTCCATTTGGTCTCGCCAGCCGAAGCGCCCAGTTCGTTCTACCCACCTGCCTGTAACCGGTACATCTACCAAACATCATCATCAACGCACCATCAATTGAATCAAATCATTAAATTATGGCGGCCCCGTACATTCACAAAATCGAAATTAATAATTAATAGAAAATTGAACAGCACATAAAACCTTGCTCAAACACCACCAAAATCATTATTTACATTGACTCTCAAATAAACAATCTGGAATTATATTGACATTTCAAGAATTCGAAAAACTTGAAATATCACGATCAAATCATTTTTTTGGAATATTGCTTATGCGTGCTGCAATTCCCCGATCCAATCACACCATGCTTGCCACTGCCATTGCCCTGATCACGCTCCCCGCCATGTCATGGGCCAAGCTCTATACCGTCACCAGTCCCAATGACGCTGGCCAGGGAACCTTGCGTACCATCCTCCAGCAAATTCCCACAGAATCTCAAGGCAATGAAATCATTTTCAATTTACCGGATCACAGTCGGGTAATTCATTTGACCAGCGGAGAAATCCTGCTCAACAAATCCGTCCGCATCGATGGCGGCAAACAAGGCATCACATTGAATGCCAATGGAAAAAGCCGTGTTATTCAAATCACCCAGAACAAAGTCGTCACCCTCGCAAACCTGACAATCACCAAAGGCTATCTCCATAATTACATTGCTGATAGCGATATGGGCAAAACCGTCTTTGGCGCAGGGATTCTCAACTACGGTGTACTGACACTGGATCACGTGTTGATCAAAGACAATTGGCTTATTGCCGATATGCGCCCCAACCTGAAAAGCGCACCGCGAAAGGCAGCTGCTGCACTGGATGGTTTCAATCTGGGCAATCTGGAAGGTGGCGGCGGTATCTGCAATAAGCCAGGTGCAACCCTGCATATCATGAACAGCACCCTGAACAACAATGGGATCGCGGTTGCGTCAGGATTTGGTGGTGGCGTGCAGAATGCAGGCAATATGATCATCCAGAACAGTGCCATTCTGGACAATAGTTTAAGTGCTGCAGTCGGTTGGGGAGGTGGTATAGCAAACGTTGGTCAAGCTGCCATCATCAATTCAACCATTGCTCAAAACTACGTCGGCTCCAGTGGATGGGGATTCAACTATGGCTCCGGCCTCTATAATGGTTTCGGTGGAAAGCTCAGTGTTTCCTATTCGACAATCAAACACAATCTGCGTGGCGATGAAATGGGCAATAGCCACGTCGACTGGCAACAGCTGTTCAATGATACCGAGCATTCACCAGCCGGCCAGGCCTGGCTGAATCACACGGTGTGGGAACATGCCGATCGCAAGTTCTTTGTTGACTTGGGCAATAATTACTTGGGTTCCGACGCCAAACTTGGCCCACTCACTGACAATGGAGGCCCAACCCTCACCTTCCAACCACTGCCTGGCAGCCCACTGATTGATGCAGGCAAGACCAACTGCACGATGTTCGTCGATCAACGCGGCATGCCACGTTCCCCCAAGGGACGTTGTGATATTGGTGCAGTTGAAGTGAAGTAAGGATGGATACCCGGCCTGGACGCACCTTCCAGGCCGGGTTGGTTTTATTCCTGCGTCGATGGCGGGATGGCGTGGGCCGATTTGGGATCATGCCCATGCTGTGAGCGCATCGCCACCCGCCCCAGCAAATGGGCCGATACAGGTGCGGTGAGGAATAGAAACATTGTAATCAGCAGCTCATGCAGCCCGGGCTGGGTCGGCCAGAAATGTAGAATGGATGCCACCAACAGGCATGCCAGCCCCAATGTACTCGTCTTGGTGGGGGCATGCAGCCGGGTCAAGGTGTCGGGTAGCAGAACCAATCCCAACGAGCCAATCAATGTCAGCACCGCACCTGCCAGCGCCAATATGGCAATCAATATATCCATGCTCTACTCCATGACCCGCTTGTGCAAGAGAAAACGCGCCAGCGCCACGGTTCCGATAAAACCCAGCAACGCAATCAACATGCCCACCTCAAAATAGCTTTTATCCGACCACGCCATACCCAACAGCACGATCAACGCAATGGCATTCAGATAAAGCGTATCCAGCGACAATACGCGATCAACCGCAGCCGGGCCGCGTAACAAACGCCAGAAAGCCAACATGAACGCCAGCAGCACCATGCCGATTGCCAGCCACAATGCCCAGTTCAACATCCAAAAATCTCCTTCAGTGGCTGCTCATAACGTTGCTTGATGCCTTGAATGACGGCCAATGAATCGGTGGTATGCAATACATGTACGATCAGGCGACGGGCCTCGGCGTCTGCTTCGATGGTGACAGTGCCAGGTGTCAGCGTCACCATGGCCCCTAACATCACCGCCACCAACGGCTCATTGGTATCCAAAGGTACATGGATCAGCTCCGATTTCAACCGTCGAGATTCGAACAACACCTGCCGGGCGACCTGCAGATTGGCCACGCCAATATCCCACATGAATACCAACCACAATCTGATGGCCAGCAGGGGTTTACGCAACCGGATGGTGCCAGCTTGCCGAAAACGCCCAAGGCACACTGGCAACAGCAGTGCCAAAATGCCCCCCAGTACCAGTTGACCAGCACTCATGCTGCTGTTGACCAGCAACCAGGCCATCAACAACGCCGCACTCAGTGGCAGGTTGAGCCATTTACGAGCCATTCGCGACACCCCCTTCCAGTCCCAATGCACGCCAATACAAGGCCGGCTGCAACAACTGATCCGCAGTGCGCAGGCAATAATCCCCAATCGCCCCGGCACCAACCGTCAAAGCCACCAACAGCACCAACAGCACCCCCATCGGCAGCCATTCTGCCATGACCAGCCGGCCATCACGATGGATCATAGTGTCGTCTGTGGTTTTCCAGAACAACACACTGCCAGCACGGACCAAACCGATGAGTGTCAGCAGGCTTGCCACCAGCACGCCACCCCATATCCAGCCCCGGCTTTCCGGCCCCACTGCCGACAACAGCCATGCTTTGGACAAAAAACCGGCGAACGGTGGCAAGCCAGCCGCCATCATGCCAGCAAGCAAAAAACCTGCTCCTGCCAAGGCTGCATGGGGCACACGTGGTGCAGGCACCAGCGCATCCCCTACCGTACCGCGCCCTGTCTGAAACCAGTCTGCCGCCAGATAGAACAACGCAGCTACCCAGGTACTGTGCGGCAAATAGAATAAGGCTGCTGCCAGGCCTGCCTGGTTACCCAACACCAGCCCAATCAGCAAGGTACCGACCGAGCCCACCACCAGCCCTCCAGCAATAGCTCGCAGATTACGGCCCCCCAATACCGCCAAGGCCCCCAGCAACAAGGTCAGCAACGCCAACGGCACCAACCATGGGGACAATAGATTGGCCAATGGCCCAGCCTCAACACCAAACAACAATGTATACACACGAAACATTGCATACACACCAACCTTGGTCATCACGGCAAACAGCGCCGCCACCGGCCCGCTGGCCGACTCATAAGTACCGGACAACCACAGTTGCATTGGCGCTAGTGCGGCCTTCAAGGCAAACACCACGAACAGCAGCATGCCGGCCACACGAATCAGCATCCAGCGGCTTTCATCCACCACCACAATTCGCCGGGCCAGGTCCGCCAGGTTGAGTGAGCCCAACACCCCATAGAACAGGCTGGCTGCAATCAGAAACAATGCCGAACCCAACAAGTTGATGGTGACATAGGCAAAACCACGCCCAATCCGATGCTCGCCGTCACCATGCAGCAACAAGCCATATGAGGCCGCCAGCATCACCTCGAAAAAGACGAACAGATTGAACAGATCCCCAGTCAGGAAGGCCCCATTCAAGCCCATCATCTGCAACAACCATAAACTGTGAAAATGCCGACCGCGCAGATCCCAATCCCGAACCCAGGCATAGACAAAACACAGGCAGGACAGCAAAGCGGTGGTCAGCAACATCAGTGCAGACAGGCGATCCAGCACCAGCGCAATACCAAACGGTGCAGGCCAGCTGCCAGCCATATAGGACCAGATCATGTCGCTTTCTGCCCACCACACCAGCACCACCGTCACGGCAGCCAGCAAGGTGTTGCCAACCAGTACCAGCAAACGCTTCAGCCATACCCTGTCCCCTGCCAGCATGCAGCTGCAGGCCAGCAATAACGGCAGCAACACAGGCACAATCAAGACATGCTGAATCATCGCCCATCCTTTACGTCGACCAGGTCAGTACGGCTGACAAAGCGCTTGCGTACAGCCAGGGCCAACAACAATGCTGTCATGGCAAAGCCGATGACGATGGCGGTCAGGACCAGTGCCGGTGGCAAGGGGTCGGCATAGTGGGTTACACCATCACGGATCAAAGGTGGTGCACCTGGGTGCAAGCGCCCCATGCCAAAAATGAACAGGTTGACCGCATAAGACAGCAAGGTCAGCCCCAATACCACGTCAAAACTGCGTGGTCGCAGGCTCAAATAGATGCCGCAGGCGGTCAATACCGCCACACCGGCTGCAAACAACAACTCCATCAGTGATGTCCCTCCTGCGGGTCTTGGGTTGCGGCCAGTCGTGTCAACATGGCCATGGTGGCGCCGACCACCACCAGATAGACGCCCAGATCAAACAACGCTGCACTGGCCCACTCCAGCTCGCCCAACCAGCCCAGGTCGAGATGACCATGGCCACTGGTCAGGAAATTCTTGTCGAACAGCCAGCTGCCCAGCCCTGTCCCCACGGCCACCAGTAACCCCAACGCCGACAGTCGACGACCGCTGACCGGCATATGGCGCGCGGCCCAACCGCTGCCATAGGCAATATGCTGAACGAGCAGACCTGCAGCCGTTACCAATCCGGCCACAAAACCACCGCCAGGTGCCTGATGGCCGCGCAGATACAGGTAAGCCGACATCAACAGGGCAAATGGCAGGATCAGCCGTGCCATGGTCGCCAGTAACAGCGAATCCGGCTTGGCGGGTTGAGGGACCGCCGCGTAATCATCCAACAACTTCACCAACAGCAAACCGGCAATCGCCAGCACGGTGATTTCACCCAGAGTATCGAAGCCACGGAAATCCACCAGGATCACGTTCACCACATTGGCCCCCCCGCCCAACGGCAATGCATGTTCCAGGTAAAAGCCAGACAGCGAGTCCTGTGGTGATTGCAATACCGAGTACAGCACCAGGAACACTCCAGCCCCAGCAATCAGCGCCAATACAGCATCTCGCAATCGGGGCCACCAGGGCTCGGGCTGGGCATCCGTAGGCACTGGCAACCAACGTAAGGCCAAGAGCAGCAGGACAGTACTGGCTATCTCCACCGCCAGTTGTGTCAAAGCCAAGTCGGGCGATGCGAATTGCACAAAACTCAACACAACAGTCAGACCGACAACCGCCAGCATCAACATGGCAAGCAAACGACGATGACGCAGCCAGACTGTCAGCAAACCAGCCACGGTCATCATCAAGGTCAACCCGATCAACCCAGGATCATCGGGCCAACCTGCCCAATCCGGCAACCGGCGCGGTGCGTCATAGGCCCACCATGGCAACAGCCCAGCCAGCAACGTCAGTACGACAATCCAGCGCAGCAATGGCCGTAGCTGCTCATCTGTACTCAACTGCGTCAGCCAACGGGCCAGCCGGATCAGCTCATCCATCGCTGTGGCGAAGGTACGACTACCCAAATGAACCGGCATGCGACGCTCAAACATGCCCAACGGATGCATGAACCGGTAGATCAACAACCCCACCACCAGTGCAGCCATGCTCATCGCCAATGGGGTCGTCCAGCCATGCCAGATCGCCAATTCAAACGATGGGATCGTCTCCCCGATCACACTTGGCAGCGCCAGCCTCAGTAAGGTGTCCACCGTGTATTGCGGCGCCATGCCCACAGCCACGCACAGCAACACCAGCAATTCGACCGGGATACGCATCCAGCGTGGGGGTTCGTGTGGTACCCGTGGCAACTCAGCCACCGGCCTGGCAAAGAACACCAGGTGCACAAAACGCACCGAATAGGCCACACTCAATGCGGTAGCCAGCCAGGCCAATGCTGGCAGCAGCCAGGTCGTGCCCAGCGGTTGGGCCGCCAATGCCTGGGCGTAAAACATTTCCTTGCTCAGGAAACCATTCAATAACGGCACACCAGCCATTGAGGCAGCCGCCACGGTGCCCAACACCGTTGTCACCGGCATGAAACGGTACAGGCCTCGTAATACCCGCATGTCTCGCGTGCCAGTCTCATGATCGATAATACCTGCCGTCATGAATAGGCCTGCCTTGAAGATGGCATGGTTGATGATATGGAACACCCCGGCAATGGCAGCCTCAGGAGTATCCAGCCCAAACAGCAGCGTGATCAGGCCAAGGTGGCTGATGGTGGAATAGGCCAGTAGCCCTTTCAGGTCATCCCGATACAGCGCGCAATACGCCCCGACCAGCAATGTCGCCAAGCCCACCGGGGCCACCATCGAAAACCACCAATCGTTGCCCCCCAGCGCTGGATACAACCGGGCCAGCAAGAACACACCCGCCTTGACCATGGTGGCCGAATGCAGGTAGGCCGATACAGGGGTGGGTGCCGCCATGGCTTGCGGCAACCAGAAATGGAAAGGGAATTGTGCAGACTTGGTGAATGCCCCCAGCAAAATCAACCCCAACGCCAATGGGAACCAGGGATCAGCCTGGATTTGCGCCCGGGCGGCGATGACCGCGTGCAAATCGAAACTGCCGACGATGTCACCCAATAGCAGGAAACCGGCAAACATAGCCAGCCCACCCGCACCAGTCACGGTCAATGCCATGCGCGCACCAATCCGCGCCTGACGGCCTTCGTGCCAAAAACCGATCAGCAAGAAAGAACTTAGACTGGTCAGCTCCCAAAACACCATCAATAGCAGCAGGTTATCCGACCACACCACGCCCAGCATGGCCCCCATGAACAACAGCAAATAGCTGTAGAAACGTGGCAAGGAATCGGCCCGGCTCAGGTAATACCGGGCATACACCACGACCAGCAGGCCGATGGCCGCAATCAGCAAGCCAAACAGGTAGCCCAGCCCGTCCAGACTGAGCGAAAACCGCAGGCCCAGTGCTGGCAACCAGCGATGGCTATAGCTGATATCCAGCCCCGGCCAGGGTGCATGCCACACTAACCAGCCCAACAGTCCGGCGCACACCGCGCCGGCCAGCCAAGCAGGCAAACGCAGCCCCAAGCGACCACTGAACGGCAATAACACCGCCACTGCAAATGGTAATAAAAGCATCAATGCAAGCATGGATCCGCTCAACACCTTTTCAAGAATCAATGGGAAATCAGCACGGCATCCACCAACTGTGGCAATACCTGGCATGCGTTGGCGTATGTCATGCGAATCACCGCATCACGTGTCGTACCACGCAAAGCCGCCAATTCATCGGCAATTTGGGGCAGATAGGCAGGTGTATTACGCTGCTTGTAAGCCCAGGCTGGCGAAATGTCCGGCGCGTCGGTTTCCAGTACGATCGCGTCGTCAGGCAAGGTTGCCGCCAGTTCACGAATACGCAAAGCGCGTTCGAAGGTCATCGCACCGCCAAATCCCAACTTGAAACCCAGCTTCAGGAATTCGTCCGCCTGTTGCCGGCTACCGTTGAAAGCATGCGCGATGCCGGATCGGACACCGGTTTTTCGCAAATGTTTCAAAATCAGATCCTGACTTTTGCGAATATGTAACAAAACAGGCAACTCGAAATCCCTGGCCAGCTTCAATTGTTCGGCCAATAGCCATTCCTGTCGTGCCATATCCAGCCCTGGCACAAAGCCATCCAGTCCAACCTCGCCAATGGCTGCGGGTTGATGCTGTACCACCCATTCCCGCAACGTGGCCAGATGGGCATCACGGTGTTGGTCGATATAGATGGGATGCAATCCAAACGCAAGTACACAGCCATGGTGCTGTCTCATGTCCAGGGTGCTGGCAAAATTGAACACCCCTACCGCAGGCACCACCACCCCGCTCACGCCCGCCGCACAAGATGCAGCAATCACCTCATCCCGGTCGGTATCAAATTCGGGTGCATCCAGATGACAATGTGTGTCGATCAACATGACAAAGCCTATCGGGCAGATGAACAGAGTTTGATTATCCCAATTTCAGGCTGGTTGCGGGCTGCCAATCGGCCTTTCCTTGCAATGAGTATTTGCTCTAAACCATCTTGACGCGATTCGGCCAGGCCCCTAACATCAGTGCGAATGTCGTTCAACACACTGATACCTCAGAAAATCATCTATTGTATTCAGCAACAATCCCGCAACCGGGCCACGGCCCATCCGAGATCAGCCATAAATAGAAGGAGCGCTCACATGACCCATTTCCTGACCCGCACACTGGTCGCCATCATCACAACTGGTCTGGCGGGCCTCACGTTGGCAAATACTGATTCGCCTGTCGGCAAATGGAAAACCATTGACGACAAAACCGGCAAACCACGTGGTGTTGTTGAAATCACAGAGCAAAACGGCATATTGACCGGCCGCATCATCGGCAACTTCCCCAAGCCCGGTGAACCGGAAAACCCAGTCTGCGAAAAATGTGACGGTGATAAAAAAGGTAAACCGATCATTGGCCTGGTGTTTCTGGAAGGCTTGAAGAAAAACGGCAACGAATACACGGATGGAAAAATCCTCGACCCAGAAAACGGCAATGTGTATAGCTCGAAGCTGAAAGTTCTCGATGGTGGCAAAAAAATCGAAGTCCGTGGTTTTATTGGTATTTCGTTATTAGGCCGCAGCCAGACCTGGGTCCGTGAGGAATAACGCACTATGGCACAGCCAATGTCATTGAACAGTCCGGGCCACATCGATCTCGGCCCGGACAAATTCACATATTGAAATGAGCTGTCACCCAATTTGGCACACTCTGTCACATTGGCCTCCCAGATGTCATGCCATACTGGCAAGCCAATCACTTCACCAAAGGCCACCAGACATGTTCCGATCCAGCCCTGCTGCAGCGATCTTGTTGTTCTTCACCACGTCTATTCAAGCCGCTGACCTTAGCAGCCCGGTTGGCATTTGGCAGACAGTTGATGACAAAACCGGCAAGCAAGATGGCCTGGTACAGATCTGGGAAGAACGTGGTGAACTGAAAGGAAAGATCCTGAAGATTGTACCGATCAAACCTGAGGATGATCCCAATGCCATATGTGACGCCTGCCCAGGTCAGCTGAAAGGCCAACCGATTACAGGTTTGACGTTTATGTGGGGGCTGAAAAAAGATGGGGATCGCTATCAGAATGGAGAAATTCTGGACCCGGAGGATGGCGCCGTTTACAAGGCGAGCCTGACATTGAAGGATGGCGGCAAGAAGCTGGATGTCAGAGGGTTTGTCGGCCTATCGGTGTTCGGCCGCACCCAGACCTGGATTCGTGAACCATAAGGTATCCCGCCAGATCATTTCCAGCCATCAATCACCTGCATTTCAACTTGCATGCAAGTCAACCTGACGCTATCTTTCGCCGCATTCCAATTCCCCAGGAGATAAGCCATGGCTTTGTTGAAGACAATGCTGCTGATGCTGATTGGCATGATTGTGCTGTTGTTGTTGGGCAGCATGCTGATTCCCAGCCAGTATCACGTACAGCGGAGCCTTGAGATCAACGCCCCTGCCGAACGTGTATTTTCATTGCTGAATGCCCCCAAAGAGTGGAAACACTGGACAGTCTGGAATCAACGTGATCCAGCCATGCTCATCACCTATACAGGACCGGAAAGTGGTGTTGGAGCAAAATGGGCGTGGATCAGCCGTACCGAAGGTAATGGCGAAATGACGTTCACCCAATCAGAGCCAAGCAAGCTGGTCGCCTATGAACTGGTATTCCCGGATTTCGGCAGTAGCTCCAAAGGCCAACTCAAGCTGGAACGTACTGGTACAGGTACCAAGGTGATCTGGACGAATGATGGAGATGTCGGCAGCAATCCGCTCATGCGCTATCTGGTGTTGGTCATGGATAGCCTGATCGGGCCAGATTTCGAACAGGGTCTGACCAACCTGAAAAAACGCGCGGAATCGGCGACCTGAGGTCACATAGAATCTGGCGTGCCAGACAAGCCATCTCAATCGTTACCAGATCAAGGGGCTAGATACCGACGATCAATCACTGTGAAGGTACCATCAGCCCGCATCATTTCCAATATCTGGTTCAGGCGGTAGACCAGTTCAACGGATGTACTGAGGTGGCAGGCCAGATAAAGATCGGTTTTGCCAAACACCAGCAACGGTCGGATCTTATCGTTCAGGCCACGCTCGGTCAGCAGGGCCTCTGCTCGCGGGCGAGCCGAGGCCCAGTAAGCCAACCGGCCGTTCATCAATTTGCCTGGATTGACCGAATCCTCATTGACAGATTCGACTTTGTACCCATGTGAAATCAGCCAGCTCGAGATCACGTCTCCAAGATAACCGCCAATGACACGATTTCCGACCGCATCCAACGAATCGACCGGCGGGGAATCGGTTTTGCCATATAGCACCCATTCAGTCGCGGCAATCGGCCCCACCCAGCGAAACAAGCGCTCACGATCCTCCACCCGCGCGGTGGAAAACACACAGTATCCATCCCGTTGCTTGGCATATTGGTAAGCCCGCGCCCAGGGCATCAGATCAAGCGTGTAATCGACATCGGCGCGGCGCATCAGCTCCACCACCTTGTCGGTAGAGGCACCGACGATATTGCCGTTTACCGGCATGTTGTTGGGTGGATCGTTTTCTGTCACCAGATTCAACAACGCTGCCATGGACAACTGGCCGTACATCCAAACGGCTGCCCCCAACAGCAGACGCCTGATCAAATGGCTCGTTTGCAATGTGGGCACCCTCCGGCGAAACCTCTCACCAGTATAGTCAACCCAATGACAGACAAGTAACAACTCAGCGACTGCTTACTGTTGCCAGTGAATCTCTTTCGCCGTAGCAGGGCCCACCAGCACTTCTGCCAAGCTGTCCGGAATGCGAGCCTTGCCTTCACTTATTGCAATGCGACCAGCCATGATTTCGGCTTGCTGTTGCGGAAAACGTGGCTCACGGATTGGCTCGGCAAAGCCATCCGGGTACATCGGCAGGCCGTTTGCATCGTATTTGTCGGTAGCACCCAGGGTATGCAGCATTTCATGGGCAATCACCATATTATTGCTACCCGCCATACTGCGATCGGCGAACACATTCACCACACCCAGCAAGCCTTTCTCCAAACCCAGTGAATGGGCCAATACCGCACTGGTCGCTGAATCATGATACAGCACGAACAAGCGGATATCGGGCTTGCCACCCTTAACCTCATCGTGTCGCCATGCCCACCAGCGCAATTGCAAGCTCCACATCATGGTCGACAGCAGATTGCCGCTCGTAGGCCTGGCCGGCGGCAATACATTCACCGATGGCCCCAAACGAACCCGTACTGGTTCCGCCTGGCCCAACTGGTACCGGTCTGCTTCCAATTGCATGAATACGCCGATCGGTGCGAAGGTATCGTCAGACAAATCTGCAATGTAACGCCGGCTCACCTCACTGCCATCGGCATTAATGGGATAGACCACCACCCGCAACGGCTCTTTCCAATCCGTTGCCCGCCATTTGCTCAATACAGTGGCCAAGGCTACGTTGACGAGAATGAATAGCAAAATGAGGATACGCAGAGCTTTGAACATGGCAAGTAGACGATCAACAGTGTGCAACCGCACAAACCGTGCATGATACTATTGCCGCTGCCTGATAGTTAACTCCATCCACCATGCAACGTATTCTGCTGATCGAAGACGAAGCGGCCATTGCCGATACCATTGTCTATGCCATGAAACGCGACGGATTCGACTGTATCTGGCATAGCCTGGGGCGAGATGGTCTAGCCTACTTCGATGCACATGGCGCAGACCTGGTCATCCTGGATGTCGGCCTGCCCGATGGCAATGGCTTCGAGTTCTGCAAATCGTTACGGCAACATAGCGATGTGCCGGTGATGTTTCTGACTGCGCGTAATGAGGAAATCGATCGGATCGTTGGCCTGGAGATCGGTGCCGATGATTACGTCGTCAAACCCTTCAGCCCGCGCGAGCTGGTGGCGCGCGTCAAGGCCATCCTGAAACGCATCCGCTCCAACGTCAATACCCCGGTCAGCCATGGCTTCGAAATGAACGAAACCCAGGCCCGCATTCTGCTGCACGGTCAGCCACTGGACCTGACCCGCTACGAATACCTGCTGCTGAAAACCCTGCTCAGCCGCCCAGCGGCCGTATTCAGCCGTGCCCAATTGATGGACCTGATCTGGACCGATGCGGAAAACAGTCTGGAGCGTACTGTCGATGCCCATATCAAAACCGTGCGTGCCAAAATTCGCCTGATCGATACCAACTGCGACCCAATCGAAACCCATCGTGGCATGGGTTATAGCTTCACATGGCCACGCCGCGGTTGATCCCTTGGCCTTTGCGGGTTCGGGCGCGCTTCTTCCTAGCCTTTTTCCTCGTGGTGGGCATTGCCGTTTGGGCATTGCTGGAGACCTTCTCAGATGAGTTGCGCCCCGCGTTGTTACAATCTGCCGAAGAAACCATGATAGACAGTGCCAACCTGCTGGCCGATATGGCCAAGGAAGACCTGGAGAACGGCACCCTGCAGGATGGCCGCTTTGCGCAAGCGGTAGATCAGTTCCTCAACCGGCGCTTTGATGCCGAAATCTGGGGCGTGCACAAACTGACACCCAATCACCGCATCTATGTGACAAACGACAAGGGTATCGTCCTGTTCGATTCAGCCCGTCTGGCGGTGGGACAGGACTACTCTCAGTGGCGCGACGTATATTACACACTGCGTGGTCAATATGGCGCCCGCTCCACCCGTACCAATCCCGACGATCCTGCCAGCAGCACCATGTTTGTGGCTGCACCGGTACTGGATGAAGGCCGCATCATCGGCGTGCTCAGCCTGGGCAAACCCTCCAACAGTATCGATCCATTTCTGGATCGCAGCACACGCAAGCTCAGACTGGCAGGTCTGATCGTGGTGGTGGTCAGCTTGGCGCTGGGGTTTGCGCTGTCATGGTGGCTGGCCCGGGCGTTCAGCCAGTTGGCCGATTACGCCACAGCCGTCAGCCAGGGCAAGCGCGCCGAATTGCCAGACGTTGGCCGCGGCGAATTGGGTGAACTGGCGCATGCCGTTGAAACCATGCGACAAGAGCTGGAAGGCAAGCAATATGTCGAACACTATGTGCATACCCTAACGCACGAGATGAAAAGCCCGCTAGCCGCCATCAAGGGCGCAGCGGAGCTGATTGACGCTGACATGACAGCTGACCAGCAACAACGTTTTCTCAACCATATTCATCGCGAAGCGGATTTTCTGCAGCAATTGATCGAGCGATTGCTGGATCTTGCGGTACTGGAAAAACGACAAAGTCTGCGTGAAACCGTCGAAGTCGATCTGACCGAATTGGTCCGGCAGGTCACGGCCGACAAGCAGCCACTGCTAGCCAGCAAGCAATTGACCTGCGACATCAATATACCGGTACGTCTGCCAATCATGGGTGAGCCTTTTCTGTTACGCCAATGCTTGTCCAACTTGCTCGACAATGCCATGGCATTCAGCCCGACAGGTGGCCATCTGCAATGGCAGGGCCAACTGGATCAAGATGGCTTGCAGCTCAGTCTACAAGACCAGGGCAGCGGCATCCCCGACTATGCTCTGCCACGGGTATTCGAACGCTTTTACTCCCTACCCCGCCCTGATGGCAGCCGTAAAAGCAGTGGCCTGGGCTTGAGTTTCGTGCAGCAAGCGATTGTATTACATGGTGGCCAGATTACTTTGCGTAACCTTCCTGAAGGTGGTGCCTGCGCCAGTCTGACCTTTCCACATCAAGTGGGGATCGGGCTGTAACAGCCAGCGCCACTGTCAATATCGCGGACACGTTCTCGACCCGAGCAAACGGATAAGCCACTGGCCACCACATCCTCACTGTGATCGATCGGGTCACATGGCACGCACCACTTCTGATTATCCGAACATGCCCACACTAGCGTGGCAGCCCGGCAATGACTATGATGCAAGGAACAAACATGCAACGGCCACAGGCCTTGCCCTACATAAGACAATCGATTTTTCCGAACATGCGAATTTCCCTTGACGCGCTACTGGTGCTGGATGCCATTGAACGACGCGGTAGTTTTGCCGCAGCGGCAGACGAGCTGTATCGCGTTCCATCTGCGATTACTTATGCGGTACAAAAGCTGGAACAGGATCTCGATCTGCAGATCTTCGATCGATCTGGGCATCGGGCGAAACTCACCCCAGCCGGAACGGAGTTGCTGCGGGAAGGAAGGCAATTGCTGGATGCCGCCAATATGCTTGAATGCCGCGTCAAACGGATTGCTACCGGCTGGGAAACCGAACTGCGCATTGCTTTGACCGATCTGATCGAGCCAAGCCGACTGTTCCCGATAATTCGTGCATTTGACCAGTCTGGTGGCGCCACCCGGATTCGTATCGCTTCCGAAGTGTTCGGTGGCGTCTGGGATGCATTGGTCTCGGGGCGGGCTGACATTGCCATCGGTGCTGTCGACGATGGCCCTGCCGGCGGCGGTTATGCCACGCGTGAGCTGGGATCAGTACATTTCGAATTTGCAGCAGCCCCCCAACATCCCATCTGCAGAGAGCCTTTGCCACTATCACCAGAAGCAATCCGCCGTTACCGTGCCATTTCTGCCGCTGACAGTTCCCGCAGCCTGTCGCCGCGCACCTCAGGGTTACTGACTGGCCAGGATGTCCTGACTGTACCCAGCATGTGTTTCAAGGCAGAAGCTCAGGCAGCTGGGTTGGGGGTAGGGTTTCTGCCTGCCGGGCTGGCCAAGCGTCTGGCTGCTGCAGGGCGCATTCGCATTCTGGAGGTACAGGAGTCTAAACCACAATCCAAGCTGTATCTGGCTTGGCGGTCGCAACAACCCGGAAAGGCATTGCATTGGTTCTTGCGTCATTTGCAGGATGAAGCGATGATCAATGAATTGCTGCAGGATATCTGACAGCCGTCCCGATCTGCGGGCAAGACCGGTTGACCGGTCAACAATCATTTTCGTCAGCAACCTGCATTTGCGACGGAAGTAAGGGTTTTTCGAGGCGCCCTGATTCCGCCCGACATGCAATCCCTGACCAGCTACGTTATCTGGCCCTCGTTGATGACCTCATCTGTACCGATTCTGCTTTATCACACCACCGACCTGGGCACCTACCTTGCCAAACGGCTGGCGGCCAAAGGCTATCCGATCACTGTCAGCCCGCTGGCCAAGATCGCCAGGTCTGCGATCAAACCTCGTCAACTTTGGATAGAACGTCATCACCGCGATCAACCAGAGCGTACTCTGCCGCTGCTCGATCAATGCCAGGCCGGTGATGTGCTGGTTGAATTCGGTTACGGCGAATTTGTCACTAGTCGCGAGCGGGCTATTACGTTGGCCCAATATGATATCGGTTACATTGATGTAGGCATGGCAGGCAATGTCTGGGGAATAGAATATGGTTTTGCCATGGCAGTCGGCGGTGCCCCCCACTGGTTGGCGCAAGCCGAGGCCGCCCTGAACCTACTTGCACCGTTGCCTAACCGGGGCTGGTTACATGCAGGTGGGCCTGGATGTGGCCATTTTATCCGGCAAATCCATGCGCTATTGGAGCAAACCATGCTGGACAGCCTGAGTCAGTTCTCCAATACATTGGCCAGCCAAACCCCGTTGCCACTGGAGCCAGCCCGACTGAACGAACTATGGCAATACAGCAGCAATCTACGTGATACGCTGCTGTCCCTGGTGGAACGCTTCATGCAGGGCATCGACCCGCCCTATCAGGATTTCCATCATCCCAGCCTCAATCCGGAACAACACCCTCAGGGCTCGCCTGCCAATCAACTGGCTCAAGTCATTCAATTTGCTGCGCACACTTCCCGCGATTTCGAGACCCGTTTGGCGGCAAAAATGCGCTTGGGCGAGCCACCAGCAAGCTGATGGCCTGCCACACTACCCGAATGCATCAGGTATGGATAGCTTACCGAATCATCAGATCGCGGGGCTGCCATTGGCCAGTGCCTCTCCGCGAATGATGGACATATTGAGTTTTGCATATTTCACACAACCGCGGATCAACGAACGGGTCAGCCAGATATTGAGACACAGCCAAACGCTACCACACACGAGGCCAAGCAGCAGTCCCACCCACTTGACCTGCGTTGTGTTCAGTCCATTGATGCCTTTGATGTGAACGGTCGACTCGCCATCATCAATTCGTAAGCTGGAGGCCTGTTGATCTATTCGCCGGTCAATGGCAACCTTCTCACCCTCCCCGCCGGTGATCCGGATCCGCTCATTACCGAACGTGTCACGCTCAATACGCACATGAGCCTTGTCATCGCCCGTCATTTCATCACGTAGCGTTCCTTCCACCTTCAACTGACCATTCGTTTCAATCGTCTCTCGACGCAACAATTCGCCATTCCGCCAATATTCGACTATTTGTCGGCCATTGGCATCGTGATAAGCCCGACGCATAGTTTGACTGTATTGCGTTGCACTCGTCTGATTCTGGCGCGCTCCATCGGCTGTATTGAAGTGGCCGTCCTCAACCATCGCGGTACCCGACCAATCCAACTCTTTGGCAACATCCGGAATCAGGAGCAACCCACACAAAAGCCCCACGGCGATCATGCCCATCGAGCCGATATAGGACAAGGTCAGCAGGAACATGAATACCAGCATGGGGAATGCCAGAAACAGGTTCAGGCTGCCCAATGCAGCAATCGACACCGCCACCCTAAGCAGGTTGTTCATGCTTTTGTGGTCTTTCCATTCCTGAATTCGTTGTTGTGCCAACAGCTCCCGCGCAATCTTTCTGGGGGAACCGAGGCCTTTGGCAACTTCCTCCTCCGTGCGGCCGTTTGCCACGCCATCACGAAAGTATTCGTGATAATCCGCCAGCACGTCGTCCAGCTCCTCCGCTGGTAAAGCAGCCAGCGCCTGCTTCAAAACATTGAAAAATTGCGCCTTGTTCATGCAACCTCCTCGGTTTCTTGAGCCCACATCATTAATTCTGTACGTACCCGCACCATTGCATTCGACATGGCTGATTTCAACAACGGATGACTGTCAAATCATCTGCAAGCGAAATTTCATCAATGTCACATGACAGATGCCATTCGGCATGCAGGATGGGTCTGTTTCAGTCCCCAACAGCAAACACAACAGACGATTCTTACATCGCAGACAACGGGATATCCGACTAAGGTGGACTTGATTTTTCAGTCATGTGGAAGGAGTGTCACAAGAGATTAGCAACGTGATGCAATAGGCTAAACCCAACGCGCTAATATCTCCAAGTTATTAAATAATAATAATATTGTCTTAACCAACTTGGCATACCATTTGCGTCATTCTCTGAGATCAACTATCCACGCACAGGCTGAAAAATATGGGTGCTGCATTGAACTACTAGCAGTGCATTCAACTCTGTCAATCAGTGCCCATGCTAACCATGCATGCCCAGACTTTTGTCCTGGACATCTTTTTTGTCATCATGACAAAACAAAAAAGGAGCCAGTCGGCTCCTTTTTCATAGATTGCTTAGAGATCAATCAAACTGCAGAACTACCATTCGCTTGTGGCTCGCCTCGAATGATGGAGACATTCAATTTGGCATAGCGGACAAAACCACGGAATACCCATTTGGTGACCCAAATATTGAACCATAGCCAAAGCGCTCCGCCGATGGTTCCACCGAAAAAGCCGATCAGTTTGGCCTGCATGGAATCCATGCCATCCAGACCATCGATCTCGACACTGTTGGATTTACCATCCCGAATCCGAACTGATGCTCCTTCTTTATCGGCACGCTTTTGGATGACCACTTTCCCACCATCCGGGCCTTCGATACGAACATGTTCGTTGCCCTGGTCGTCTCGCTCTACCAGCACATGTGCACCATCCGCACCCGTCACTTCCTTGCGGACCAGTTGATCACCCTGATGCGATTCGGTCACGCGACGACCGCTTGGTTCAGTGATTTCCTTTCTGACCAACTCGCCATTTTCATGATCTTCGCGAACACGACGGCCATTGGCCTCAGTCACTTCCTTGTGTACCAGTTCACCATCTTGATATTGCTCCTTGGTATGCTGACCACTTGGCTCCCAGACTTCACGTCGAACCAACTCGCCATCTTCATGTTCTTCAAGCAGGCGTCGGCCATCCGACTCAGTCGTATCCTTACGAATCACTTCGCTCGGTACAGACTCTGCGCTGACACCAGGCGGTTTAGGCGGTTCAGGTACACCTGGAACAGCGGGCACAGGAGGGGGAGACTGGACCGTCGATTTCTTGCTATCGATGCCATTCCCGGCTTCAACATCAATCTTGACCTGCTTGCCTGTTGGCTTGTCGTCATCAATCACCACAGTACCATTCAGGCCCATCTGCTCTGCCATACCCGGTGCCATGGCCACGCCACAAACAAGCCCAATAATGATCAAGGCGACCGAACATGCATATGAGGCCGTCAGCATCCCCATGAAGATCAGCATCGGAATGGCCAA
The DNA here is from genome assembly GCF_005503445.1 of Chitinivorax sp. B. NCBI lineage: Bacteria > Pseudomonadati > Pseudomonadota > Betaproteobacteria > Chitinivorax > Chitinivorax sp. B. Next base: position 25,271 of record NZ_SCOH01000012.1, read on the forward strand.
AAACAGATTCAAACTACCCAGTGCGACAATTGACAGCACTACACGCATGAGGTTACCCATGCTCTTATTGTCTTTCCACTCCTGAATGCGAAGCTGTGCCAGTAATTCGCGGGCGATCTTTTTAGGGTCACCCAGTCCTTTGGCGATTTCTTCTTCTGCTCTTCCACTCGCCAAGCCGTCATGAAAATATTCCTCATAATCGGCCAGCACCTCGTCAAGGTCCGCCTTTGGCAACGCTGATAGCTCCCGTTTCAGCGCGCGGAGGAATTGCTCCTTATTCATTGCCCTCCCCTAATATTTTATTTACTTCAGTCAGGAACTCGTGCCATTCATGTTTCATGGACGCGAGTTCCTTTCGGCCTGTATCGGTGAGTTTATAGTATTTACGTGGCGGCCCCGATTCAGATTCAACCAAATAGGTTGTCACCCAGGCTTCATTTTGCAAGCGCCGCATCAATGGATAAATCGTGCCTTCGCTCATCTCAACCCCATCTGCCAGCTTTGAAACGATTTCGTACGCATAACTGTCAGCCTTTTCGAGGATGGCTAGCACGCACATTTCAAGCGTCCCTTTTTTTAGCTGTGTTTTCATTCACGTTTGCAGTCTTTTATTGAAAGATACCTTATATAGCAAGGTAGCTTTATCAGAAAAACGCGCTGGGTTTATGCGCGTTTTTTCACTATATCGCACGGTATCTTGTTATGCAAGATATTATTCCTGGCCGCCGATATCGTCGTTAACGCACATCCCTGCGCTCATCAAATGGTTGTCGCCTGGAGTCTGTTCAAAACCTGTCATGAGCGATTGCCGGCGGGGCAATGCGCTGCGCAAAAACCGAAATGTATGTGTGATACATGAGGATATTGAGCAGCACATGAGCCCCGATCGTGGGTGTCCAGTAAGGCATTGAACAGATTCTCAGCCACCAACAGTCATTCGCGAGCCAGCCCTCATGATGCTTAATGCCATTAACATAAGATAGACATACATGCCTCGTTATACCTACGCCCTTTGATCTAGATCAATCGAACTAGATCGCAATCCCCATAATATTGCATCGCAATATTATTAAAAATAATAAGGGATACACATGGCAATCGAGTTATACAACGACGGCGAGCATATCTGCCTGATGTTTGAGGATTTGGTGGATGATTCGTCGGATGCAATCCAAGCCAACCAGTTCTTGATTGTTACCGGCGGCGAAGGCGCATTGATCGACCCGGCTGGCAACATGACCTATTCATCACTGCTAATGGCCATGAGCCGGTATTTTCCGGCACGCGACCTGAAGTACATCCTGGCATCCCACGCTGATCCAGACATTGTCGGCTCACTCAACAAATGGATGGTGTCATCCCAATGTTCGCTGGTGGTTTCCAAGCTTTGGGGGCGCTTTGTACCGCATTTTTGCACATCAGGCAACCTCTCTGGCCGTATCATCAATCTACCGGACGAAGGTGGCTATATCACACTGGGCAATAGTCGCATTGCGGCGATTCCAGCCCACTTCCTGCATGCTGAAGGCAATTTCCAGTTTTACGATGAACGATCGAAAATCCTGTTCTCTGGTGACATGGGCGCATCAATGGTGCATCACGATTCGGTATCCCGCCCAATCACGACCGTTGAAGAGTTCAAACAACATCTGAAGACGATGGAAGGGTTTCATCGTCGCTATATGGTATCGAACAAGATCTGCCGACTATGGGTGCACATGGTACGAAGCATGGACATCACTTGGCTGGTGCCGCAGCACGGCCGCAGCTTCAAGGGTAAGGTGGCCATCAATGCGTTTCTGGACTGGATCGAACACCTGGAATGTGGCGTGGACTTGATGACACAAACCAATTATCGGGCTCCAGCCTGATCCCAAAGCAACGGGGCCTGATGAATCAGGCCCCGTATGTATCCATTGCTATTCCTTACCAGCCCATTCGATCAACTGATCCAGCGCATCGGTCGCTGCAAAAGCGCGGGGATGATTGACTATTCCCACCACGACAACCGGGCCATCTACACGGTGCACGATACCGGCCACCGCCCGGACACCATTCAGGGAGCCGGTCTTCACATGCGCCTTGGCGGTAACTGCAGTATCGGTCAACCGTTTTTTCATGGTGCCATCCATACCGACAATGGGCAGGGATGCGATCAATTCCGGTCCAACCGGGCTGTTCACCGCCTTTTCCAACAACATGCCCAACTGGCCTGCCGTAATTCGCTCGTCACGAGACAGGCCGGAACCATTGTCCAAAGCAAGGCCAGTCGTTGGAATACCCTGACCATCCAGAAAGTGACGCACCCGATCTGCGGCCTGTGGCAATAGTTGCTCGATGGGTTGAAACTCGCCCCCCAATGCCAGAAACAACATGCGCGCCTGCGTGTTATTGCTGAATTTGTTGATATCCCGCACCACTTCAGCCAATGGTACCGACTCGAAACGAGTCAGCAGATGGCTGTCCGGGAACGCAGCCAGTTGGCCATCACGCAAACTCCCAGTCCATTTCCCCCCTAGATCGTGCCACATGGTTTTAAGCAATTCACGCAGATAATCCGGTGGCGTCAAGGCGCTGAGGTACAAATTGCGTTCCCCGCAAGCACTGGGGTAAATGCCACTGACCGTCAACGAGCCAATCGGTTCGGTGCTGATGTTCAGTTGTTCCCGCCAGTCACCACATTCGCCATTGCCAGGGATCAACTTGGCATCCAGTTTCAGCTCAGGCAACGCAGGATCTGCCTGTACCCTGATCACACCGGCTTCGTCGCGAATACGCAATCGCACCGACTGGAAATTGGCCAGAAACGCATCGGGTGGCACGTTATAGGATCGATGCCCAGCCCCATCGAAAGCATTTGCATCAAGGGCTTGCTGTGACCAATAGACCCGATCCAGCACAACATCGCCGCGGATTTCCTTCACGCCACGCGACTGAAGCTCGCGCAGCATCAGCCACATTCGTTCCAGGTTCAACCTGGGATCTCCCCCACCACGCAGAATCAGATCACCTTGCAGCACACCGTGTTGCAGACTGCCATTGACATGAACATCCGTCCCCCAGGTATACACCGGCCCCAGCAATGACAACCCGGCATAGGTGGTCACCAGTTTCATGGTCGATGCCGGATTCATCGCCACATCGGGCCGATGAGCTAGGCGTGGCCTTTTGTCCTTGACCACTTTCACATACAGCGCCACGTCGCTTAACGGAATACGAGCACGGGCGAAGGCAGCACCAATATCCTTGGGCACCGCTGCAGCCCATACAGGTACCGGCAGCAATGCCGTGGCCATGCTGTAGCAGACCAAACGACCGGCAATACCGGTCCGGATAAAAGCGGGGGCTGAAAAGCGAAGGAATGACAACATGGCGCAACCTGACAACGACACTGAACGGCTGCCCACTCTACCCTGAGCGGCGTGACAGCTCAAGGCAGGATAGACATCACCGTCCGTTCTCGACATGACCAATCACGCTTCTGGTCAGGCCGATTTACCCCAGCGCTGGCGGAACCAGGTATCCAACGCCAGCTTGCCAGGGCCAAAGGCCACGACCACCAAAATCAACCCGCCCCACAGCCAATGGTGCAGTCGTGTAGCTTCATTGAGGGCATCATAGTAAGAGATCAGGGCAACCGCATTCAACACAGTCAGCCCTAGCGCGCCAAAGCGACCGGCCAGCCCCAAGGCCAGCAATACCGGCAATACCAGCTCCCCACCCGTGCCCAGCACAGCCGCCACGTTGGGTGCCAACACGGGCACCTTGTATTCCTCTTCAAACAACGCCAACGTGGTGTCCCAATTATCGATTTTGGTCAGACCGGAGCTGAAAAACACATTGGCAATGTAGAGGCGGATACCCAACAGCACCAGCGGCTGTAACATCTTGTCCAACAAAGCGATCGCACAATTGACCAAGGCGATCAGTCTGGCCGACAAGGTGATTGGCGAAGCAGTGATCGATTCCATGATTTGACTCCATTCTCTGCCCGTTAGCAGGTGGTAAATGAATTGGTACTGGTCGGCCAACAACGGCAAGCCGCTTCCCTGCCGGCGATTTGCCAGCAACCCGACCTTAAATGCAGAAACAGGAAAACTAGGCTGGCAGACTCAAGTTGATCACCAACTGATCCACCACCAGGCGCATCAATACGTCACCCAGCGCAAACTGCGGGTCTTTCTGAATAGCTGCCCCCACAGCATCACCCAATGCATCTCCAGTCATCAGCGCGGTACAAAAGGCCAGCTCGGCACCAACCAGCGCTCGTACCAGAACCCGATTGGTTCGACGGAACACCAGTGCACACTCCGGTCCTTGATCGAGTGCTGGCCATTCACCACCATGATGAGCCTGATAAATGCTGACCACGGGATAGCTGGCATGCAACAGTGAGGCTGCAGGATGAATATCCGCAATCAGCCGGGCCTGCTGTTCATTGCTATAGGTCGCCAGGCTGGCGGGGTCGAATGCAGGTACGTCATGCTCAAAATAGGCACGCCGCATGGCCCAGTCCAGCGCGGCCACATCCGGCAGATAGGGTAAGGTTTTAGCGGGCTCGAACTGCCGCAGAAAGGCACTGAATACATCGCCATACTGATGCAGATTGCCGGAATGCGAAGCCATGCAGCGGGCGTATTCGTGCGCCATGCCATCAAAGAATGCCTCGCCGACCAACTCCCGCACCGTTGGGTAAGCATCAACCAGGGCTCCGACACGATTGCACAATCGATTGTTGGCATAGGCAGACAAACCGCGCGTATGTGGGTCCCACTCCGACTCGACCAAGGTGCCATGAACAACGGCATCTGCGAAACGGCCTTGTACTGCAAACAATGGATTCATCCTTGCCCCTTTCAAACCAGACGTTCGCGGCAGGCAGTCAACATGTGCTCGGCGCGGGCTGCCTCCCGCTGCAATTCAGCCAGGCTGGGCAAGGCCGTGTCACGCTCAAGCAAGGTTGGCACCGGGCCAAAACGCTGATACGCCACTGCCAGCAGATCCCAGACCTTGTCACAGACCGGTGCGCCATGGGTATCGATCAGCAGCCCATCATCACGCGCTTCGAAACCGGCAATGTGGATCTCACCAATCGCATCAACAGGCAAGGCCGCCAATGCCTCCGCCGCATCTCGCCCCAGATTCCGCTGGTTGACATATAAATTGTTGATGTCCAGCAACAAGCCACAGCCAGTACGTACCACCAGCTCGGCCAGAAATTCACCTTCCGGGATCACATCCTCGGGAAAAGCCACATAACTCGACAGGTTTTCAATGAGAATCCTGCGTCCCAGCACGTGCTGAACCTGCCCGACCCGCTCCACCATATGGGCGAGCGCAGCCTCACTGTAGGGCAATGGCAATAGATCGTTGAAATAGTCGTTCTGCCAGGCGTTCCAGCATAGATGCTCCGAAATGGCAGCCGGATCAATACGATCGATCAACCGCGTCCATTCCGCCAGATGGGTTTGTCGTAACGGTTCCGCATTACCCAGGCCCAGACCGACGCCATGCAGGCTGATCGGTGCATGTGACCGGACCACTTCCAGTGCAGCCAGATTGGCACCGCCACCGAAGAAGTTCTCGGCATGTACCTCCCACCACGCAACAGTGGGCTGGGTTTCAATGACCTCCCGAATATGCGGCATGCGCAGGCCGATGCCGGCTGCGACAGGCAAAGCGGTAACAGGTGGCGGCATATGCAATCCTCAACATGAGGGCGTGCAAACAGGTGATGCACGCCCGACTTGGCTTGAATTGATGACAGATCCGGTCGGGACAACTACGTCAACCAACCTGGAACCGAATTACTTCTTGTCACCCGGCTTCAGGCTGCCACCCATCTTTTCACATGTGCCTTTGGCTACATATTTCCATTCGTTCGGGTCCTTATCGGCCTTGGCCTGACCCGCACAAGAATGGGAACCATTGGCTGCCGCACAGTCATTCTTGCCGGCGGTGGCGACACCAAAGCACTTTTCCTTCTCGGCTGCCATGGCCTGGCCGGTCACACCCATGGTCAACAAACCTGCCAACGCAGCACCAATCATCACTTGCTTCTTATCCATTTACTTTCCTTTCCTGCGGTTGAATGACGGCGTTACCGCCCAAGATTCAAAACAGCCAATTACGAGCCATTTGCAGCGTTTGTCGGTGGGGCTGGCAAATTCTTACACATCATTTGGAAAAACTTGTGCAACCCGCGCCACAGCAGCCTGCACAACTGATGCCGACGTGATGACTATAGCATCTGACAAGTCATCATGTTTTTTGATTTCGCACATCAGTATGACTGTTAACCTCGGGATAACCCCAATCACGATGGGCATCGCCCAACATGACATCGGTTCAATCAATTCGCTTTATCAGAAATTGCGATTAGACCCGCCATTTTGTGCGGGAGTAGATTGCTTTTCACATCAACTACCAATTGATGATCACCAGAATAAGGAGGATGACCATGAATGATGATCTGTTGAAACGTGTACTCGAACACCAGTACTTTGACGAGCTGGTCCGCAAAAAGACCAGCTTCGGCTGGACACTCACGGTGGTGATGCTTGCCATTTATTTTGGTTTCATCCTGCTGGTGGCCTTTACCCCGAAAACGTTGGGCGCTGCATTGGGCGGTGGCGTGATGACGCTGGGCATCCCAGTCGGCATCGCCGTGATCCTGTCAGCGTTTCTGCTGACAGGTGTTTATGTCCGCCGCGCAAATCGCGAATTTGATGTGCTGAATGCCGCCATCGTTGAAGAGGTCAAATCATGAACAAGCTACTTGTAACAGGTTGCGGAGCCCTGCTCGCCCTGGCTACCCCGGTGGCCCTGGCTGGCGAGGCCCTGACTGGCGACGTGAAGCGCCAACCGTTGAATTGGCACGCCATCATCATGTTTTTTGCATTTGTCGCGTTCACCCTGGGCATCACTTGGTGGGCGGCTCGCCGCACCAAATCCGCGAAGGATTTCTATGCCGCCGGCGGCTCCATCACCGGCTTTCAGAATGGGTTGGCCATTGCCGGGGATTACATGAGTGCCGCCTCATTTCTGGGGATTTCGGCCATGGTATTTGAGAAAGGCTACGACGGCCTGATCTATTCCATCGGCTTCCTGGTAGGCTGGCCGATCATCCTCTTCCTGGTGGCGGAACGGCTACGTAACCTAGGCAAATACACTTTTGCAGACGTGGCCAGCTATCGGCTGCAACAAACCCCCGTCCGCATGTTGGCCGCGACCGGGACACTGGTTGTGGTCGCACTGTACCTGATCGCTCAGATGGTCGGGGCAGGCAAGCTGATTCAACTGTTGTTCGGAATGAACTACACCTCAGCCGTGGTACTGGTTGGCATCCTCATGGTGATGTATGTGATGCTCGGTGGCATGCTGGCCACCACCTGGGTACAGATCATCAAAGCGATCATGTTGCTGTCGGGCGCAACCTTCATGGCTTACATGGTGATGTCGCAAGTCGGCTTCAGCCCGGAAAAGATGTTTGCAGCCGCCGTGGCGGTTCATGACAAGAAAGCCGCCATCATGTCACCAGGGCAGTTGGTATCCAACCCGATCGATGCTGTCAGCCTTGGCTTGGCACTGATGTTTGGCACCGCCGGCCTGCCGCACATTCTGATGCGCTTTTTCACCGTGAAAGATGCCAAGGAGGCACGCAAATCTGTGTTCTTTGCGACCGGGTTCATCGGCTATTTCTACATCCTGACCTTCATCATCGGATTTGGTGCCATCATGCTGGTATCGACCAATCCGGAATTCAAGGATGCAGCAGGCAAGCTGATTGGCGGGAACAACATGGCTGCCGTCCACCTGTCGAAAGCAGTCGGCGGGGATCTGTTCCTCGGCTTTATTTCGGCAGTGGCTTTCGCCACCATCCTGGCCGTGGTTGCAGGCCTGACCCTGTCAGGCGCGTCAGCCGTGTCACACGACCTTTACGCCAACGTGTTTGCCCGCGGCAAAAGCAATGAAGTGTATGAGCTGCGTGTATCCAAATATGCGACCGTGGTGCTGGGTATATTGGCCATTGTGCTGGGTGTTGCCTTCGAGAAACAGAATATTGCCTTCATGGTCGGACTGGCGTTCTCGATCGCTGCATCCAGCAACTTCCCAGTACTGTTCCTGAGCATGTTCTGGAAAGGGTTGACCACGCGTGGCGCGGTGATTGGCGGCTTTGTCGGGTTGAGTTCTGCCGTACTGTTGATCGTGCTCGGCCCAACCGTATGGGTAGACGTACTGAAGCATCAAGATGCATTATTTCCATATAAAAACCCTGCCATCTTCTCAATGACACTCGCCTTCTTTACAACATGGCTGTTATCTGTACTGGATGGAAGCCATAATGCGACACGCGAACAAAATGCATTTTTGCCACAATTTGTACGATCAATGACAGGAATCGGTGCCGAAGCTGCGTCACGGCACTGAGACAAATGGCGACGATGCCGCATCTGGCAAGCATTTGACCAATAGCGGGTCATCGTACGGGGCCCTGCGCACATCTCACCGCGCAGGGCTTTTTTTTGCCGGTCAAAGCATGTAGTGCAATCAGCACCGCTGATTTCCAGCATCAGAAAATGCAATTGGATTTCTAAAACACGCACTCCTAGAGTGTTAAACAAATCGGAGCAGGTTATGGATACCCTTCAGCCCAACGCACAACAGGCCACTCCTCATACCATCAGGCCGCCTCAAACAGGAAAGGAACCCAGCATGTCCACCATCGACTCGATCCTGAAGGAAACGCGAGTCTTCGAACCGACAGACGAGTTCAAGCGCAAGGCCACGATTTCAGGCATGGAAGCCTACAATCAACTGTGCGATCAGGCGAATGAACACTATGCTGGCTTCTGGGGCGAATTGGCGCGCGAACGCATCACCTGGAAGAAAATGTTCACGCGCGTGCTGGATGAGACCAACCCACCCTTCTTCAAATGGTTTGACGATGGCGTGCTGAACGTCTCCTACAACTGCCTGGATCGCCACCTATCCCAACTGGCCAACAAGATTGCCATCATTTTCGAAGCCGATGAAGGCCAAGTCACCCGCGTCACCTATGCCGAGCTGTATCGCCGGGTATGCCAGTTCGCCAATGGACTGAAAAGCCTGGGGGTAAAAAAAGGTGACCGTGTAGTGGTCTACATGCCCATGAGCATTGAAGCCGTGGTGGCCATGCAGGCCTGCGCCCGGATTGGTGCAATTCATTCGGTGGTATTCGGTGGTTTCTCGGCGAAATCCCTGCAAGAACGCATTATCGATGCCGGCGCCCGTGTCGTGATCACCGCCAATGAAGGGTTACGTGGCGGCAAACCGGTCGCGCTGAAATCCGTGACCGACGAGGCAATGGAAATGGGTGGCTGCGACGTCGTCGAGAAAGTTGTGGTCTATCAACGCACCAACAATGGTTGCGCGCAATGGCATGACAGCCGTGACATCTGGTGGCACAAGCTGACCGAAGACCAGCCTGAAGACTGCGAACCGGAATGGGTGAATGCAGAGGACCCGCTGTTCATCCTTTATACCTCCGGCTCGACCGGCAAACCCAAAGGCATTCAGCACAGCTCTGGCGGTTACCTGCTGGGGGCAATCAATACCATGCTATGGTCGTTTGATTACAAGCCCAACGACATCTTCTGGTGCACCGCAGACGTGGGCTGGATTACCGGCCACAGTTATGTGACTTATGGCCCGCTTGCCGTTGGCGCCACTCAGGTCATTTTTGAAGGCGTCCCCACTTATCCAGATGCAGGCCGTTTCTGGAAAATGATCGAACGTCACAAAATCACCACCTTCTATACCGCACCGACAGCCATTCGCTCGCTGATCAAACTAGGCGCCGATCTACCCAATCAATACGACCTATCCAGCCTGCGGTTGCTGGGTACGGTGGGGGAACCGATCAACCCTGAAGCCTGGATGTGGTATTACGAAGTGGTCGGCAAACGCCGTTGCCCGATTGTTGACACTTGGTGGCAAACTGAAACCGGCAGCCACATGATTACCCCCATGCCCGGTGCCGTACCAACCAAACCCGGCTCGTGCACGTTACCTGTTCCCGGCATCATCGTAGACATTGTCGATGAATCCGGTGCACCGGTCGAGCCCGGTAAAGGTGGCTTTCTGGTCATCAAACGCCCATGGCCGTCCATGGTTCGCACGATCTGGGGTGATCCGGAACGCTTCAAGAAAACCTACTTCCCGGAAGAATTCAACGGCCAGCTATATCTAGCCGGGGATTCCGCCCATCGAGACGAAAACGGCTACTACTGGATCATGGGCCGTATCGATGATGTACTCAATGTTTCCGGCCACCGCCTGGGCACGATGGAAATCGAATCTGCCCTGGTTGCCAACCCGCTGGTTGCCGAAGCAGCCGTGGTCGGCAAACCGCACGAGGTAAAGGGGGAAGCGGTAGTGGCTTTTGTGGTGTTGAAGAAAACCCCAGCATCGAGAGAGGAAGCGCTGCAAATCGCCAAGAACCTGCGCGAATGGGTCAGCCATGAAATCGGTGCCCTTGCCCGCCCCGAAGAAATCCGCTTTGGCGAGAACCTGCCCAAGACCCGCTCTGGCAAAATCATGCGCCGCCTGCTGCGATCCCTGGCCAAAGGTGAACAAATCACACAGGATGTCTCGACGCTGGAAAACCCAGCCATCCTGCAACAATTGCAAGAAGCGGTGAACTGAATCTCCCTGGTTCACCGATGGCGTGGTTGACGCGTGCCTTTCAAAGGCACGCGTTTTTTTATGCCTCCACGGTCGCAAGTTTTAGGTTTGATGTCCCCTTACCCGCTGTCGGGGTCAGCATAAACATGGCTGGTGTGCACCACTTTGCCGTTGATGCTCACCCGAGTTTGACGTGTGCCATGACAAGGCGGTGCTTTTCCTATGGGTGCGAACCCCGGGGTTCGACAGAAAAATCCGTAAGCAACTGATTATGCGAGAAACCCGCATTCAGAATTGGCACTACAGCGCTTTGATAGAGGCGCTCGGGGAGGCGGATGGTGTCGAAGAGTTCCTTCTGTTCCGGGGTAAAGGTCGTCAGACCGGCAGCGGACTGGCGTTGATGCAACGTGATCTGATGAAACTGAATGCGCCGCACGATTTCCAGCGCCCGCTCCGGGGATAGCTGGCTGTGCCGGGCCTTGAGGCGTATCCGCAGCTCCCGGCAGAGAATCAGGATGAGGAAGCAGATCAGCGCGTGCGCCCGAATCCGGTTCGGCAAGCGGTGGAAGACCGGGGCGATCTCGATTTCGGATTTGAGTACCCGGAAGCCACGCTCGATGTCGACAACTGTCTTGTAGCGGCTGACGATCTCGGCCGAGGTATGGTCCGGCATGTTGGAGACCAGGATCAACCGACAGGTCGGCCTGCACATCACCCTTTTCGAGGCTTGCTCAGTGTTCACTCACATTACGGCCTGCAGGGTCGCCAAGTCACTTAATGACCCTCTACACCAAAGGCGTCAACCACTTCGTTACCTCCATGATTGCTCTGATTGCTTCCGGCGGGAGCAAATTTCGCCGGGTGGGGTTTGCATCCCACTGGAAAAGCACTACCTTGTCACGGTGCACCCGGGTGAGCACATCCATAGGACGCGGTTTTCTGGCTACAAATAAAACGACCCGATCAGCGGTAAACCAATCAGGTCGCTCACTATCTAGTCCGAGAACATGGGCACGTTACAGCCCATTCCAAACAAATGCCCAACAATCCAAAGATCCCGTCATTGTGAAATGACTTCTCTCCAAGTTACACGGCGCCCCTTACCCCCAGCACCCACAATCGGAATATCAATTACAGGATTTTTACCATCAACAGTCCGACCAACCCCCTTTACTGCACCACTTGCTGTTTGAACAACCGCACCAGATACTGATAGGGAATCAACAACCTTAACGGAACTACCAGTCCCTTTTTTGAAGTCAAGGAAGTAAGCCCGCGTAAATCCCCCACCAGAGCACGATTCAGGCTCAAGATTTTCAGGAGTATTCGTCCAAAGCACCAATGTGCCTGACACAATACGCGGATCAATGGTTGCCTTTTCTCCACCATAAGTTAGCTCTGCATAAAATCCATCTCTGACATTCCAATCCAACGGATCCCCAGTCACCGTCCCAGCCAAAGTAAGTTTATCAATAGCAATAGTACGCTTCTCTAACTTTGTAGTAGCCGTTGTTGCGTCTTTATCTGCCACACCATACAAGAAATGCTTAGTGGAAAGGTTGGTCAAATCACTCGCGGCAAGCAACTGGCCTGTACCAAAATAAACAACCCGCTTTCCATTGACTTCAGCCAATTCAGGCTTGACCGTAATTGGCTGACTTGAACCCAAGTCAATCAATTTCATTGCAGTCCCACCCTGAAGATCAAAACGCCACATCGCACCGTTGAGGTCGCCGCCATATACAAACTGCGTTTTATTATCCGCGTCGAAGTCATCAACCCACCCTGATAACTTGGCCAATCCCGCAACCGCACCCGTTGGAATTTGCTTGATTACCGTACCCGTTTTTGCATCCAACACGACCACTTTATCTTTGGTAGCGTTATAGCCTGAACTAATAACGACAACCCAACGCTCAGTAGCACCATCTTGGATTTTGGTAATAATTGGACGACCAAAACTATAGCCCAAGTCAGCATCCTGATATTCCCAGAGCGCAACCGGCTTATCCGCACTGGAAATATCCAAAGCATAATAGCCTTTACCACCCTTATTAAAGCCACCTACAAGGATGGATTTCCAAGCGCCATCATATATATCGGATATAGTTGGCATCGCATCAACATAATACTGATGCTCATAATTAATATCTGCCAGCTTATGCAAATTGGGCAACAAAAGCTGTGGAATGTACGCCCATACCTCTTTGCCCTCCAAAGTCGGATTAGCCGAAGCATCGAACGCATGCAACATGCCATCATTGGATGCGGCATATACACGTGCAGCGCGCGAAGCAAATGCACCCCCGGTAAAAGCAAAGGGGGACTCCCTCAGATAAATCGGCTGTCCACCAATAATATCTCCAAGAACAGACTTTCTTTCACGGAACAGTACAGACTTATCAGTCTTATTTTCCCCAGTACGATCTCCGCGCAAGAAATTCACCACATCCGCACCGGAACGCGTTGCATTCTTACATTCCGCATAGGCTGTGGCCCCTTGACACTGCGAGAGCTTTGTCAATGAAAAATAACCCTGCTCGGTAAGCGACAAATTACCCCAGCTAAAAAGCCTTAACTTATCACCTGCAGTTGCAGAGAAAGTATAAATCTTACGATCAGCATAAGGCACATTTACCAATTTATCAGTGGCTTTCCATTTGGGGTTGGCGCTTACTTCGCCCGTAGCAACATCCACCTCTCTCTTTTCTACCTCACCAGACCACCAACCCGGAGTATAGCCCGCCACATAAGCGAAATTATCGCCAGGGGTTAATTGCGGATTCGGGAAATTCACACCAGACCCAGCTCGTGCCTGATCAGAAATGTTACGTAGCGCCTTAGTCAGGCCTTCAATAATATCTGATGGTTTCTTTGCACTAAAATATTGACCATAACCATTAACAGCAGCGTGCCATAAGTCATCGACCTTAGCCAATTCATTAGCATTAGGATTAGGCCAACTCTTACTATCATTTAAGATATTTACATAGTCATTAGTTGCACTATTCGTGTTCGTTTTGTAGTCAGGTACAAACTTGAGCAAACCATCAACCCCCAGGCCAATGGTAAACGTCACCATATGCTGATGCTTTGCAGGATCTTCCACCGACGCCTGAAGATCATTCTTGTAATTTGCCCATCTAGCATCCTTCGTGCCATCACGCAAATCCGTGTTGTAGTAATACATTGCAACGTCAGCAAGTGTATTTTGCGTCTTTAACTTATCCTTAAAAGGCAACGGTGCCGACCCATCTACATCGCCATATGAAACATTGTCACTATTCCAAAAGCCATCTGTAGATAGAATTGTATAATTCCGACGACAATATTGTTTTTCAGGGATTGGATCACCAGAGCTAGGCGTTATCTGCCCTGCATACATTTTCCCCGTTTTCTCCAATGACACACGCAAAGGTGTGCCACCACCCGGATTTCCTTGATAGAGTCGCTTGTACCATTCCTTCCGAAAGCCACCAACGCCATAGGTTGCATTCGGCGAATTTTGACCGAACTCATTCAAGCCCAAGAAACGGCGATCTGACTCATTTAAAGCATTACCAGAATTGGCCAAATATTGGATTGTACTGAATCCAACACGATGATCGGCACCGAGTTTATCAAATGCCAAACCCACTCCAGATTTCATCGCCAGCATGCGTGTGCGATAAAAGCTAAACCAAATTGCAAACCTAGTTTTAAGGAGAGTATCCGTTGATGCAGCAACGTTGACCTTGGTGTATTTTGAATTATCCGCACATGATGCCGTAGTTACTCCATCATTGCGGCGATAATAATGGGCCGCCTCCCCAGAAATATTATCATGCACCATGTATTTGAACGCATTCCTCAAATCGATTTTTGATGAGCTTGAAGCAAATCCATCATTAGGTGCACTAGTAAAAAGCGGAACTGGATATGAGGTACCATCCGGTTGCACCGGAACGTTGTTCTCATAATCAAAATCCGGATTAAAATAAAGCGGATTACATAGATGATTACGATACTGGTTATAATATCTGTAACTTTGTAATGTATCTGGCACTTCAGTCCAAGCCATACTGCCAGAATCATCCAAAATGAAAAATATGTTTGGCTTGGGTAGCTGTGGATCCAATAATGGTTTATCTGGCAACGTCACCGCAGCATGCGATAACCCACTCACCCCAATTAGCGACACGCCGACAGCGATCGATAGTACCTTAAAAAACGCTTTTGAATTCTTCACAACATTTACTCCTCAATTCCGCTATGAGCTTCGATCCAGTATTCAGCGCAACTCAACGATTCAAATCATGATTACAGTTTGAACATAGCTCACTGTATTCTTGGGGCCAGTAACACGCACAGTTACTTGATAGTATCCAAACCTCCCACCACTCACCGCTCGACTGCCTGCATCCTGATCCTGCTTGGAATCACTTTCCCCTTTCGTGGTGTAGACAGCACACTCCTGCCCAGCCCCAGATACACCCACATTATCGACGCGACATAGACGGCGAATGACGTATGCAAACTGCTGCCCAACAGAGAGCGCCGGCTCGGCCTGAGGAACCTTATAAGCCCTGAGACCCACACCCAAATTTCCATCCCAATCTACATCATCATTTTTTGTGGCCGTTGCCTGACCTGTCACATCCAATCCAAACGTGGAAAATGCATAATAGCCATTTGCAATTTTGCTTGTATTCAATCCGGTGCCAATTGCGTCACCAGCATTCGCCATCAGCCAATTTCGAGCATCTTCAACAACTACATCTGTTGCAGCAACAACCGCCTGTCTAAATGCTAAATTCCCGGCAATTACCACTGCATTATCCCTGCTACGCATTAGGCTCATTGCGGCTAATGTGATGGCTATCAATGCAATCAAAGCAAAAAATAGAACCACGCCCTGCTGCCGCTTTACGCCATTACCAGATACAACCCTCATGAAAGCCCCCACAAGCGATTCCGTAACGGAATTACAGTTTCAAATGTCCGATATCTGTAGTGATCCCAATCAGCCAAAAAGTCCACGGCTATAGCCCCATCTTTCCAAGTAGGTAGCGGTGATTGCGGTGGATTCGGGCCCGTCACCACTTGCTTCTCAAACTGAGTACTGCGCGCCACTACGGCTAAACGAATTGCAATTACTTGTTGCCACTCTGCCGCAGTAGTCGGTGATACCGCAGTCCAATTTTCAACGATGCCATTGCCATCTGTATCTCGACCATACTGCGCCTGCATATTTACAACATTGTCCATTACAGGAGTATCGACAAACTGGTTAGTAGCGGACTGAAACTCTCGGCGAATCAAACTCCCGTTATTCACCACATAGGAAATTCTTTGAATAGTTCCCAAATTAAAGAGTTTTGAATATGTTTTATAACCTCCTGCGGGATAAAGCGTCGTGGGATCCGAAGGATTCCAGTCACCTGCAACATCCATCACAACATGTGGCACTGCCTGCTTCTTCGCATCCAATGCCACACCTTTATCCGTTTGACATGCAGCGACGGTTTTATAGGCATCTGCATTACACGCTGTTGTGGCCTGCACAAGCGAACAATGAGGAGCGCCTTC
Organism: Chitinivorax sp. B; assembly: GCF_005503445.1. NCBI lineage: Bacteria > Pseudomonadati > Pseudomonadota > Betaproteobacteria > Chitinivorax > Chitinivorax sp. B. The sequence goes on from NZ_SCOH01000012.1 coordinate 41,504, forward strand.
CTGCCAAATTGCCAAAATATCGTTCTGATTGATTCCAAATACAGAATCCGTATATGCAATGGATGAAGCAGGTACAATTGCAGCTAACGATGAAGCTGGCAAGCTAAAATCCATTCGATTACTCGCCAGTATTGTTAAACTATCAATACTGGCAGCCCCAACACCAGCACCATTTTCAATCAGAACAGGGGCAAGCCTCCAATCAATATTTACAGCAGCTCCACCTTTGTCATAGGTACCCTTCAATTGACACCCTAAAGCACCCGGCACTGCAATTCCAAAACCCGCATTCTTAGTGTCACGCTCGATAAAATATAGTGCTGTCGATCCCGCCGTTTGTGCGTCCCCACCTGACATTGTGGAACGCTTTTGCCCCTCGAAAGCACCTGTTACCTGAGTAATGACAACAGTCGTCAATAAGCCAAGTATCAGTGCAACAAGCACCTCCATCAAACCAAATCCTTGTTCGCTATGATGGGTCAAAACATTCTGCTTTCTCATCACGAACCTGCCTTTAGCGCTTCATTTACAGATGTAACAGTGACCAATTTGTTTTCCTGTTTTGCGGCTGGAGGCTTCCAAGTTAATGTCACCGTTACGAGATTATTGTTTACATCTACAACGGCCTTACCATTCGGGAGACTCATTGCCAAGACGCCGATCTCATCACTGGCATCTTGATAAGTTTTCTTGCCATTCACCAACAAAGCAGGATTGCGCAGCCAAAGTTCTCCGACAATACGATTCATTACATACGTAGCATCGATACGGCCCCTTGCGTCAGACACATCGCGAACTGCCTGCCCCTGTAAGCCAACAATTGCCAGCAATCCAAATGAAAAAATAAGAATTGCAATTAAGCCTTCCAGCAGCATCGCCCCTTGCTGCTTTTTCACCACAGCCATTTTTTGACGAGATTTTATTAGCATTTCCTAGGATCCCCTGTCGGCAAACTTGAGGAAGGCAAACACATCCGAACAGCCCCGCTTGGATTAGATATGGTTAACCGTAGCGGTACGCGTTTATCGGCAGCAATTGTTGTTGAGGTGATATTTAACTGATCAATAGCATTAGCTTGCTCAGGAGCCCACAGCGAACCAAGCCCGCTATAAACAACGTATGTCTTTCCATTTCCTGACGCTACGCTAAATTTAATTGAAGCATCAGTACTTGCTACATCACGCTGAATAACCTGACCGGATTCCTCCAATCTAATTTGCCAACCACCAGTGTTGAGAACTTCGAATCGGATTGGTAAATTACGCTTGATTGCTTCATTTCTTGCCATCTGCAATCCATTTTGGTAGCTCTCTGCAACGGTGCGCGTTTTAGAATTCGATAGCCAAACAGATGCCTCTGGCAATACAAGCATGGTCACGACAGCAACAATGGCAATCGTGATCATCAATTCCAGGATGGTGAATCCTCGAACACGCACTAGCATGTCGCGCCCTTTTTTGCTAACCAGCAAGTTGCGGGGACAGTAGCACCTTCAAATGCGGTCGTACGCTGGTCATTCTGTTCATTTACGGTAAATTGATAGGTACCAACCGCCCCTAGTCCCACATTTGCCAAATTACTTGCTGTTGCGGTAAATGTCTGTCCGTTATTTCCCGTAACACATGCAATTGAAAACGATTTGCCAGTCTTAGCCCCATTGCCACACGCCCCTGCATTCGCATAGCTTCGGTTATCCTGATAGTACACTTCCATTTTTACGCGATAGTCAGCAAGCAGCGAATGTGCTTCGACAATCTTGCCGCGGCGGACATAGTCGGTGTAGCTAGGAATTGCAATGGCTGAAAGGATGGCAATGATTGCAACTGCGATCATCAGTTCGATCAATGTGAAACCACGGTTTCGAAAAGGCATATTGATAACTCCTAACTTGGTTAAGTCTGATGGTATTTCGGCTGTACAGGCAAGACAACCTATGTGCGATAAGCGTGTTGTTTCATGCGTTAAACGGCTTATGTCACACCACCTAGTCTTTCGCTGAACGCCAGATCGAAAAAATGATCCACAAGCTGTTGATAAATGCGATAAAGAAACCCATAAAACCGAACATGGACATCCCCCACAACTTGGGCCCCGATGGGACTGTCATAACGATGGCAGAGGCGATGATCAAACAACCGGTAACAATGCCCAAGGTCAGACGATTGGAAGCACGATTGATCTGCTGACCGAAGTGGTCAAGCCGTTTCAGATCAAGGTCTATTTTGACTTTGCCTCGCCGAATCTCCTTGATTAGTTTGCCAATATCCCTGGGTGCACTGGATAGTAACTTCAGCGTGTCTACAGCTTCGTGTTTGAGCCTCTGGAACACGCTGGATGGTCGATAGCGATTAATGACAACCTCACGGACGAACGGCGTCATATGAGCAACCATTTCAAAATCCGGATCCAACTGACGCCCCAAACCTTCAAGGGTGATCAATGCTTTAAACAGAAGAGTAAGGTCCGGTGGTAATGCAATGGCATGCTCACGCATGATGCTAACAACATGATTCAGCAATGCACCGATTCGGATGTCCTTGAGCGGCAGGTACTCGTAATCAAATATGAAGTCAGCTATATCTGCGACCAGCTTCTCTTCGTCAATGACTGCGTCGCTGCTCCAATCCAGCACGACATCCAAAATACCCTGCTCATCACGATTGGCCAGCGCCGCCAGTAAGTCGACAATTTGGTCCCGACGATAATGTGGCAACCGCCCTACCATTCCAAAATCAATAAACGCAATTCTGCCCCCGTCTAGGTAAAAAACGTTACCAGGATGTGGGTCAGCATGAAAATAGCCGTCGATCAGGATCATCTTCAGCACTGCATCAGCGCCAATGGCAGCCAGCTCACGTCGATCCAGTCCCGCTTGGTCAACTCGTTTCAGATCATTACCCGGAATGCCATCAATGTACTCCTGTACATTGAGAATCTCACTGGTCCACTCCCAGTGAATGGTAGGAACAATGATGCGCGGGTCATTTGCAAAATTTCGACGAAAACGATCGACATTACGCGCCTCGATACTCAAGTCAAGCTCGCGGTGCAACGATCTCGAGAACTGCTCAACGATTGAGACCGGATGATAACGGCGCAAGTCAGGCCATTCAAACTCAACCAATGATGCGATGTGTCGCAAAATGCGCAAGTCGGCTTCGATTTTGGGAATGATGCCTGGTCGGCGTATCTTCAGAATGACTTCTTCACCTGAGAACAAAGTGGCACGGTGAACCTGGGCAATGGAGGCTGCACCGATGGGATCGATATCCAACGTCTTGAACACCTTCGCCAGTGGAGCACCTAATGCTCGCACCAAGTCCGCTTCCAATTGCTCGAAAGGAACCGCAGGCACATTGCTTTGCAATTTCTCAAATTCAGTGGCCCATTCTGGCGGAAAGACATCTACACGGGTCGCAAGAACTTGCCCAAGCTTAATGAAGGTCGGTCCAAGCGCCTCCAGTGCAAGGCGCACTCTGACAGGTGCAGGTATCGGTTCAGTGGAGGAGTCAACGGGCACATGCAACATTTGCCCCGCTCGCTCAAACATTGCGGGAATACCCAGCCGATGGACAATATCACCCAGCCCATTACGGACGAACACTGCGCTGATTTCACGTACTCGCGGCAAATCGCGTAATACGCTGAAGGTTTCCCTAAGCATCGTTGGACCTGATTGTTTTCGCTTGGACTATAGCCGACATGATACGGGAACGCACGCCCAGCACCATTTCCTGACAGGAACTTGCATTGATAAAATGTAGTCAACATGCAACCTACTCGCCCTGACCACAAAAACACAATATTCGAATGAAATCATTATTCAATAACTGTCAACACCAATCGGACAATGAAATGCTACAGCCAGCAAGACATAGATCGCGTTTGGCAGGACTATCAGGCATGGGTTAGAGTTCGGGGTTATGAAAAGTCTGACTATCCTGTTGACGCTGACAATCGGCGTCCTAATCAGCCCTTTACACGCAGAACCGAATGTGGAACCAGGGTCGCCTGTTTCAACCAGCGCTGAGGCCAGCAAACCAAAAACAAAATCGGACAGCAACAAAACCAGCGATTCGAGCACTGCAAAACCTTCAACAGCAGATATCAAGACGCAAGATCTCGTGCTGCAAGCTTTGGCACTCATGGGTGTAACATATAAATTTGGCGGAAAATCCCCGGAAACAGGGCTCGACTGCTCTGGATTGGTGCGTTACGTGTTTGGCAAATCTTTACAAATGGCGCTGCCTCACAATGCGATGGCCATCAGCAAACTAGGTGAACATGTCGATAAAGAAGCCCTCAAACCTGGTGACTTGGTATTCTTCAATACATTAAAACGAAAGTTTTCCCATGTTGGCATTTACTTGGGTGATGATCGTTTCATTCACGCCCCAAGTTCTGGTGGTGGCGTACAAGTTGTCAATATGAAGGAAAAATACTGGCGTGAACGTTTTGACGGCGCTCGCCGTCTGCAACAGGCTGAAGTTGATCAACTGGCGACAGACTTGAAAGCGAAGGAAGAGCGCAAGGACAAAAACATCCAGTAGTCAAGAGTGCGGTGATAGATACTGCGCTCGCAATCAAACCCTCGCACTACTGTCATAGGGTGCAGCAATAAGCTCGCCCCAATCTCCCGACTTACGAAATGGCACTGCTATAATCGACGGTTTACTGTGACTGGTTTGTACGTCCCATGCGTTTTCAAGCTCCTTCGCTGAAACCGGGCCTGCGCAGCGCAGCCCCAATCCTGGCAGGCAGTGCCGATGCTTGGTATTTGGCCCAACTGGTTGGTAGTCACGGCCCCCTGCTGATTCTGACTGAAACTAGCCAACATGCGCTCAGATTGTTGGATGAGTTGCGTTATTTTGCCCATGGCAAACAAGTGTTGTTATTGCCTGATTGGGAAACACTCCCCTATGATCATTTTTCACCTCATCAGGATTTGATTTCCGAGCGCTTGGCCACTTTATGGCAAGTTCGCCAAGGAGATTTCGACGTTCTGATCGTTCCAGCCAGCACGGCAATGCAGCGACTGCCACCAGTGGAATACTTGGCAGCTCATACGTTCTTCCTGAAAATCAAAGAGAAGATCGACCTAGACAAATTGCGCGGACAAATGACCCTGGCAGGTTACCAGCATGTCACCCAGGTTTACAGCCCAGGGGAATATAGCGTACGAGGTGGGCTGATCGATCTATTCCCGATGGGGTCTACCCTGCCCTACCGTATCGACCTGTTTGACAATGAAATCGATACGATTCGTACCTTTGACGTCGACACTCAACGTAGTATCTATCCTGTTCGGGAAATTCGCCTGTTGCCAGCACGAGAGTTTCCCATGGATGACAACAGCCGAACCACCTTCCGCCGGAATTTCCGTGAACAGTTCGAAGGTGACCCCTCCCGCTCACAACTGTACAAGGATATTGGCAACGGTTTGGCATCTGCGGGTATCGAATACTATCTACCACTGTTCTTTGACAAGACTGCCACACTGTTCGATTACGTTCCGTCCAGTATTGTTGTTGTAACCCATCATGATGTGCATCAGGCAGCCAATCGTTTTTGGCAGGATACCCAGTCCCGCTATAGGCTGCTGGCTGGTGATAAGCAACGCCCGCTGCTTCCGCCGACAGCACTTTTTCAGGCTGCTGACGAACTGTTCACAGCGCTCAAGCCTTATCCGCGTCTTGATGTGGTTGCGCCAGGTGATATTGATACCAACGTCAGCCAGACATTACCTGCCATTCAGGTAGATCGTCGGGCTGACAATCCGCTCACTAGGCTGGATACATTTATTCACAGTCATCCTGGACGAGTCTTGATACTGGCCGAATCCCTTGGTCGCCGTGAGACCATGTCCGGCTATTTGGCTGAGTATGGCTTGAAACCCACACTCCTGGAGGACTGGGCTACCTTCCGGAGCGGTGATGCAGATTTCTGCCTGGGTGTAGGGCTGGTACAAGCAGGCTTTATTCTGGCTGATGGTGTTGCTGTCATTACGGAATCAGAGCTTTATGCCCATGTAACCCGTAACAGGGAAAGCCGACAAAGCCGAAAGCCAGCATCGGACACGCTGTTACGTGACTTATCAGAAGTCAAAATTGGCGATCCGGTAGTCCACGAACAGCATGGCATTGGCCGCTACATGGGCCTTGTGAGCTTAGACCTGGGTAATGGAGAAGATGAATTTCTATTACTTGAATATGCTGGTAGTGACAAACTCTATGTACCCGTTTCCCACCTTTACCTGATCAGCCGTTACAGCGGTGCAGCACAAGAAGACGCCCCCCTGCATAAGCTGGGTAGCGGCCAGTGGGAAAAAGCCAGACGCAAAGCAGCTCAGCAAGTTCGCGATACAGCAGCCGAGTTGCTCAATCTTTATGCCCAACGTGCTGCACGACAAGGTCATGCCTTCACATTAAGCGACCATGACTACCAAGCATTTGCCGACAGCTTTGGGTTCGAAGAAACGCCAGATCAGTTATCTGCCATTGCAGCCGTGATTCAGGACATGACCAGCGGTCAGCCGATGGATCGACTGGTATGTGGTGACGTCGGCTTTGGTAAAACAGAGGTGGCATTACGTGCAGCCTTTGTGGCAGTCATGGGTGGCAAACAGGTAGCGGTACTGGTACCTACGACCTTGCTGGCGGAACAGCACTATCAGAATTTCGGCGATCGCTTTGCTGATTGGCCGATAAAAATTGCTGAGCTGTCACGTTTCCGATCATCCAAGGAAATCAATACGGCTTTGAAGGGGTTGGAGGAGGGGCATATCGATATCGTGATCGGTACGCATAAACTGGTACAACCCGATGTCAAATTCAAAAATCTCGGCCTGGTGATAATCGATGAAGAGCATCGCTTTGGTGTGCGCCACAAAGAGCAACTAAAAGCATTACGCGCCGAGGTGGATGTGTTGACACTCACCGCCACCCCAATCCCTCGCACGCTTGCCATGTCACTTGAGGGAATTCGTGATTTCTCGGTCATTGCAACTGCCCCCCAACGACGCTTGGCGATCAAAACGTTTGTGTCACGTACTGATGATGGCATCATTCGCGAAGCTGTGTTACGTGAGCTGAAACGTGGTGGACAGGTATTTTTCCTGCACAATGAGGTGGAAACCATCGAGAACATGCGGGAGAAACTGGAAAAACTATTACCGGAAGCCCGCATCGGCATTGCTCATGGTCAGTTACGCGAACGCGAACTGGAAGCCGTCATGCGAGACTTTCACTCACAACGGTTCAATGTCCTGCTTTGCACCACCATTGTTGAAACTGGTATCGATATCCCCAATGCCAATACGATCGTCATCAACCGTGCAGATCGCTTTGGCCTTGCCCAGTTGCACCAGTTACGTGGCCGGGTTGGCCGATCACATCATCAGGCTTACGCGTACCTACTAACCCCCGATGAGACCGCTGTTACCGTTCAGGCCAAGAAGCGTCTGGAAGCAATACAGATGATGGAAGAGCTGGGCTCGGGTTTCTATCTGGCCATGCATGACCTGGAAATCCGAGGGGCTGGTGAAGTTTTGGGTGAGTCACAATCAGGTGAAATGCAGGAAATAGGCTTCAGTCTTTACAGCGCCATGCTGAACGAGGCAGTGAAAGCACTGAAGAAAGGCGTGGAACCTGATCTGAACCAGCCACTGGGTGTCACCACAGAGATCAATCTGCATGCACCAACGTTGCTACCCAATGAATACTGCCCTGATGTGCATGAACGCTTGGTGATCTACAAGCGTTTGGCCAACTGCGACACACAAGACGAGCTGGATGAAATGCATCAGGAATTGATTGATCGATTCGGGCTGCCACCCGAACCCGCCAAGACATTACTGGAATGCCACCGCCTTCGCTTGGCAGGCAAACCTTTGGGTATCAAGCAAGTTGATGCCACCGAGCAAGCCATCCATGTCCAGTTCATTCCGAATCCACCGATTGATCCAATGAAGATCATTCAGCTGATTCAGAACAATCGTCAATACAAGTTGGCAGGGCCGGAGAAACTGAAAATCGAAGCCAAACTGGCTGATTTACAGCCTAGAATCCGTCTGCTGAAAGACTTCTTCAAGGCTCTTGCCTAAGGATTTGCTCCATGTACAAGCTTGTCATTCAGGCACCCGAGATTGCCACACAAAACCTCAAGCACCTTGCACATCTTGCCAATGCCCATACCATTGAGGCCATTCCACACTCTAGTATGGACACACAAGCCTTCCGCCTTCTCGGGGCAGATCCCCAGACACGATCCGACATTGCCATCTTCTGTGACGAAGCGGCCTATGACTTTGCCTTTGTTGAAAGTAAACGCAAGTTGAGTGATTTTGGTCTGGTTGTGATGGATATGGATTCCACCCTGATCACAATTGAGTGTATCGATGAAATCGCCGACATGCAGGGTATCAAGGACAAAGTCGCAGCCATCACCGAACGCTCAATGCGTGGAGAGTTGGATTTCAGCCAGTCACTTCGCGAACGCGTAGCATTATTGGCCGGGCTGGAGGAGTCTGCACTGACGCGAGTGTATGAAGAGCGGCTGGCATTGACGCCAGGTGCGGAGCGCATGCTGCACCAAGCTCAAGCTGCGGGGCTACGTACCCTGTTAGTATCAGGCGGCTTTACCTTCTTCACCGAGCGCCTGAAAGTACGGCTGGGGCTAACCTACGCACACGCCAACACCTTGGAGATCGAAAATGGCAAACTGACTGGACGTCTGATTGGCGGCATTCTGGATGCACAGGCCAAGGCTGACTGGCTGCTGCGTATTCGTAACGATCTACAACTACGACCGGATCAGGTCGTCGCCTTGGGGGATGGTGCCAATGACTTGAAGATGTTGGCACAGGCAGGCACGGGCATTGCCTTCCATGCTAAACCCGTCGTGCGCCAACAGGCTGCATATACCATCACCCATGTTGGACTTGATGGCTGGATCAACTGGTTTATGTAGTTCATCAACATGGATAGGGGTTGTCATAAACCCTCTATCCATTACCCCAGGCTTTTAGCCGAAATCGGCACCTCCTTCTCCACCACCTCGTCGACACGATCAATTCGCTGATGACGGTCCTGCAAGGCATATCGGTTCAAGCCCGCCATATGGATTTTGCACAGATAGGTGGGCCAGTCAATAAGACGGGCATCGACAGGAAACAGCTGTTTATCCAGCTCTCCCATCCGATCTGCCAAATTCATCAATTGTTCGTTATGGAATACATAGCGTGGTGATGTATAGAAAGAAAATACTGTTGCCAATGTTTGTGTCGTTTGCAATGCCTCCAACGCAGGCCAGGAGTCAACAGCACCCAATAGTCTGCGGATCTTGCCGATAAGAGACAAACCTAGCTTCGCAAAAACCAGGCCAGCCAAAAAAGTCGTTCTGCTCACCGTGCAAAATTGATGTGTCGGGGCCTTATAGAACAAGCGATCATAATGCTGCCAATGCTGCCTGGCTTCCGCTTGTAACAATTCGATCAAGAAGCCCAAACAGATGGGATTGGCAGCCCCGCTACAGACTTGGTAAATGCGCTGTCTATCAGGATCAAGTACAGCCTCTGCCGTGGCCAACAGAATGCCATTGGCCACCAGATCGGCCGGCACAATATCGATTACCTCATCCAGCTTGGCTGGAAAAAAAGCAACTTTCCGTCTGGCATAGGCCAAGATGATTGCATCTGCGACCTTCACGCCTTCGATCCATCCAGGGGCTGGATCACGTAGCGTACTTTCGACAATCGAGGGCCTGACGATGGTCAATGTCTTACCGTACGTTGCTTTCAATGCAACCTGCTCGCCCAGCCATTTCGTAAAGGTATAGGTGTCATTCCAACCATAGGCTTGGGCTTGCTGAATGCCCAATTCCCTAAGCTTGTCGCTCAGCTTTGATGTCGCCCCCCACTGCATACACACTTGCTGAATCTTACACTCAAGCTCGGTCAACACGGTGTCAACTTCATAGTATCCGGCTGGATTGAATGGGATTACACCACGGGAGGGGTGTACCAAAGCCTCTCGCATTGCGCCCCGATTGAAACCATTCACGTAGCAGGTGGAAACCTGAATAAAAGGAATCGAATCCGCCGATTCCACCAATGCCAGCAGGTGCCGCACACTATAAGTATTGATGGCTAATGCTTGGTCCAGCGCTTCACGAAAATTGACACTGGCAGCGACATTGATCACAAGGTCCACCCGTTGCGCCAAGGCCCTTAAGGCTACAGGTGACATGCCTAGATCGGGTAGAGTCAGCTCCCCCGTTACACATTCGATACGGTCCTGCCAAAAGGTTTGAAAACTATCCTGATATACCCCCCGCAACCGGTCAAACACTGAAGAAGTCATTACTTGCTGGCGAAAACGCTGTGCCGCATCCGGAAAATTGGCATTACCACGTAATAGCACCAATACCTTGCCCACCTCCGGTATGTCGTATAGCAGTTTTTCAAGTACCACCTTGGCAATGAAGCCTGTTGTACCCGTCAGCAGAATTCGCTTGCCCGCCAGTGCCGAGCGCACGGTGGAAAATGGCTGCGACATTTCATCCCCCGGTCAGATAATGCGCGTCAAGCGGAACATACCTGCCATTGCCAATGCTGGTAGAGCATTCCGGTGACAGCAATAGGTCTTGGTTACTTGACCGTCAAATCGTGATTTTGCAAATTGCAGTCCTTTGAAGTTGTAAAGCATGTCTCCACGCTCGCGAATCACTGACATCAAGCTGCGCAACAAGCGGCTCTCTTGTGGTTCGCACTCATCTGCCAACATCAACGGAACCAATCCTAGATCCACATAAGCTACTCCCTCATGTCGAAATACGTCGATTGCATATGCCATCAAGGCATACCACAACCCTTGCTTGAAGAGTGCGCAAGATCGAGAGATATTCGGAACGTAGCCGACCAGCTTGCCATCCAGATAAATTGGATCGAAAAACACAAAAGCAACAGCCTGACCTTCATGGTAGGCATAGAAATATCGCGTGTTTTCTTTGTAATCCATTAACATGGGACGGATCAGAAAGCGAATTTCATTGTTCTTGCAGCGCCGAGTTTTAATCCAGGCTTCTGAGATGGTTTTGGTGTATCGGTCAAATGGACCTTCCTTGATCTCGATACCTTGCACTTTGGCCTGATTGATCGCCGTACGAATAATCTGCTTCCTGGCGCCCCGCAAATGCCAGTTACTCAACTCAATACGCAATTCCGAGCCAAACTGCGTACCATAATAGCCATGTTTCCAATGAAGATGATCCACCACAGCTTTACTGACCTGAGCAAAGGCAGCATTGGGAAAATGGGTTACAAACTTGTCGAGTATGATATTGAGATGTTTAGGATCACAAACCGGATCACTCAGTACAAACTGCATACCCCAATACCGGGCATAACTCATAAATCCAATGCCGGGTACATCAAAGTACTCCATATCAGGTTGCATGGTCGAAAAGGCCATTGCATGTGCACCATGTTGCATCAGATAGCCTACCCGCTCGCTATGGCTGAACATGTCAATGGACGGTTGTAACGACGCTGCATCCAGCACGAATACTTGATCTTGCATTTGCGCCACTCCCTCTCTACTGAACCGCCTTACCAACTGACATGTTTGCCAGACAAACCTTCCCACGCAACATTCAGCCCTTTGGGGAAAGCAATCACTGCTTATGAACATCATCACGTAGCTTTTTGCCCCATGATGGACCAGTAGCAATTTAGCAATAGCAGACGGAAATGCTTTTTCTCAGTCACATCCAGACCAAGCTGGCGCATGGTTTCGGGATAGTTATAGATATTGTGGAAAGCGTTATTGGCAAATAGCCAGAAGAACCCAACGGCTAGATACCAATACAATGTTTTAAACAAGCGGGAGAGAAGATTACCTGAGGGAAATGAGAAGTCACCAACAACAATCCGCGCCTTAGGCTTACCAAGCTTGATCAGGTGCGCTAACACCTTCACCATCATCTCGTGCTCAAAAACATTCAGAAAGAAGTTGGCCACTACCATGTCATAGTGTTCAAACTCGATGACATGCAAAATATCGCAATGTACTCTGCGAATGGTGACGTTGACTCCGCTCTTTTCGAGGTTCTGTTGAAACTTGTTCAACATAGTTTCTGAGAGATCGACCACCGTCACATCTGCACCACGTTGTGCTGCATAGACCGCATCCATTCCATGCCCTGCCCCCGCAAACAGCACCCTATCCCCCGGCTTAAGGTGATCTAGCATCGCGACTTTGCAATGTTTAATGGATTTGCCGCTGTATAGGTTGCTCAGCAAATCATAAAAATGGCCTATAAACTTATAGTGATCCTTCATCATCTCCTCCCTTTACATGCTCCTGGCGCATATGACCTTATGGTTGGTCATGGTGCAGGCCTCTAATCACTACACTTACTCCAACTGTTGATATGCAACCACTGCAGACTGGCAATTGGAAATGGCCAACTTGCCGGCAACAATATAAAGCTATTACTCTAATTTGGATCGAGTATAAGCTCTAACTTGAACCTTGTCATATGGTTTCTGTTTGGATTAACCAATCAGATCAAGGTCCGTTCATGTGTCATGACAATATTTGGGAGAACTGCAAAAAGCAGAGATGGCGCAAGTTGCACACCGCTTGTTTCAGATCTGTTGGCTTTATCAATCGCCAATCTCATCAGGATGATATTCAGTAGATACTCAAATGCGGGGCCATGGCAATGCCCATGGATTGAGTAATGACTCTAACTTGTTGTCATTCATCAGTTGAAAATATCCCCCAACGTTTGGCCGTGCCTGCAACAAGTAAGGCTGCCCCGATAGCATCAATCGCAGTGTATAGGCATGGAGATACACGCGATCCACGGCCTCCATCTTTCCACCATAAAGCGTATCGCCCAAAATCGGAGCCCCCAATGACTTCATTGCCACTCTGAGTTGATGAGTCTTCCCGGTGCGGGGACGCAATAGAAAAAGACGTAATCCCGGTTGCAGCGAATAGCTAAAAAATTGGGTAATTGCGGGGTTTTCAACACTTGATGACAAACGCCAGGCACCACCCCGCCCTTTCTGCATATCCCCTTTGATCAGCCCTTGCTTCTTACGAGGCGCACGATCAGACAGTGCCAAGTAGTATTTTTCGATTTGCCCTGTCTCAAATTGCCAGCCTAACTCACTTGCCACTGCTTGCGATTTGGCAAATATAACCAAACCTGAAGTTACTTTATCGAGACGATGAACTGGAAATAACGTTTGCAACCCACATTCTGCACGTATCCTATCAATCAACGATTGCTGGTCTGACTGACGATGGAATTCAATACCAGGTGCTTTGTCCACCACCAGTAAATGCACATCATCAAATACAATATTGAAAGCAGGTGTGCTGTTCACAATTTGTGTTTTCATCAATTGAACTCGTGGCAAACCGAAAATGCAAAACGGGCGGTATACCGCCCGTTTTCAGTACTGCAGCCAACTGGTATCAAGCCAAGTAAGGGTGACGTAGCACGATAGTTTCTTCACGATCTGGGCCCGTCGAAATAATATCCACCGGTGCCCCGCATACTTCTTCGATACGTTTCAGGTAATGTTTGGCGTTAGCTGGCAAATCCTCATACCGCTTGATACCTACAGTACTTTCGGACCAGCCTGGCATTTCTTCATAGATCGGTTGACAACCAGCCAATTCTTCTGCCCCTACAGGCAGAATATCAGTCGGTTTACCATCAATGACATAACCGGTACATAGCTTAATGTGCGCCATGCCATCCATCACATCCAGCTTGGTCACACACAGACCAGATACACCGTTTACCTGAATGGAACGCTTCAGTGCCGCAGCATCAAACCAGCCACAACGGCGTGGACGACCCGTTACTGAGCCAAATTCATTGCCACGCTTGGCAAGACCGGCACCTACATCGTCAAACAATTCCGTCGGAAACGGACCAGAACCCACGCGAGTGGTATAGGCTTTGGTCAAACCCAATACATACTGCAGCATTTGCGGCGCAACGCCTGCACCAGGTGATGCAGCACCTGCCACACAGTTGGACGAAGTAACAAACGGATAGGTACCGTGATCCACATCCAGCAAGGTACCTTGCGCACCTTCAAACAGCATATTTTTACCGGCTTTGTTCATATCGGCCAGAATGCGGGATACGTCACCTACCATCGGGCGAATCTGCTCAGCCAAAGCCAAGGTTTGCTCCAGTGATTGCTGGAAATCAACAGTAGGAGCCTTGAAATAGTGCTTCAATACGAAGTTGTGATAGTCCAGCACCTCACCCAGCTTGGCCGCAAAACGCTCACGGAAGAACAGATCCTGCACGCGAATGGCACGGCGAGCGACCTTATCTTCATATGCGGGCCCAATACCACGACCTGTCGTGCCAATCTTGGCTTCGCCCTTGGCGGCTTCACGAGCCTGGTCAATGGCTACGTGATGCGGCAGAATCAACGGACATGCTTCAGAAATAGTCAAGCGGGATTTAACGTCCACACCAGCTTCTTGCAACTCACCGATTTCCTTCAGCAGGGCTTCGGGAGACAACACCACGCCATTACCGATAAAACAAGCCACGCCTTCGCGCAAAATACCAGATGGAATCAAGCGCAGTACAGTTTTCTTGCCACCGATGACCAGTGTATGACCGGCGTTGTGACCACCCTGGAAGCGGACAACCCCTTCGGCATGATCGGTCAGCCAATCGACGATTTTTCCTTTACCTTCGTCACCCCATTGGGTGCCGATCACCACGACGTTTCTTGACATAACAACCTCTTGTTTCAATTGCACCGGCCGAAGGGAACGACCTGCCATACACCGCCACGCTTTTGCAGCTCACGGTCAACATTCAATTCCACCACATGGGCTTCGTGCCCGGGCAGATTGATCACCACAATCTCATTATTGGTACGCAACGCTCGAATCACCTGATATAAGGCTGAATCATCCGGAGCGTAAGGTGCCAGTATCGCCTTCTGCGCATCGCCGAGTTCTAATTTGCCAATCAGCTCACGTAAATCGAAACTGAACCCAGTTGCCGGACGCGCACGCCCAAACTGTCTGCCCACATTGTCATAACGCCCCCCCCATGCAATAGCATTGGGCCAACCTTCAGCATAAGCAGCAAAAACCAGACCATTATGATAGTGTGCCGCGCGCAGTTCTACCAAATCGATCCCTCCCTGCGCTCCAATAACGTTCAACTCTGCCATGACACGATCCAATTCATCCAAAGCATCATTGATGCCCGGCAATAGCGGCAGGTTGGCACGTGCCTGCTCAATCACGTCTCGACCACCGTTCAATTCTGATAAAGAACGGAAAGCCTTGCGAGCAACATCTGGCAACGGGTCTGTCAAGGCAACCAGTTCTGCTACATCCTTGTTCTGATAGGCGGCAAACAATGCTTGTTCTTGTTCGGCATTCAAATCGAAATGACCTACTAATGAACGATAGACGCCTGCATGACCGATATCCAGCTGCGCACTTTGCACACCGAGCAATGCCAGACAGTCCAATAGCAGGGTCATGATTTCCAGATCAGCTTCAATACCCGCATGACCATAGATTTCCGCGCCGACCTGCAACTGCTCACGACTACCCAGCAAACTAGTGGGCTGAGTCTGCACGACACTCCCTGCATAACATAAGCGAACAGCCCCCTGTCTGTTCAACAAATGCGCATCAAGACGAGCAACCTGTGGGGCAATATCTGCGCGCAAACCCAACTGACGACCACTTAATTGATCAACCAGCTTGAAGGTTCGCATATCCAAATCGTGATCACCTTCACCTATTAGTGACTCGGTGTATTCGATTAACGGGGTACTGACCAAATCGTAACCACAGCTATGGAACAAATCCAACACTCGGCGACGCTTCTCTTCAACCAGCCTCGCTTCTGCGGGCAGAATGTCAGCAATATACTCAGGCAACAACCAGCGATGCATGGGCAATACTTTCGGAATTGGCAGAAAATTCAGGCCAGAAAAGCTAATGTCAATAATCCGGCAACGATTGAAATCAAGCCGATGAAGCGCAATTGACCATCATTGAAAGCAATCAAGCGGGAGAATGTCTCCCGCCATAGCTTCGGCAACAGGAGTGGCAGTAACCCTTCTAACACCAACATAAGTGCCAGTGCCGGCAAGAGTGTCTGCCACATTATTTACTTGCCCCTTTACCAGGACTCTTCAGATATTTGAAGAAATCCGAACTTGGATCAAGCACCATTACATCACTCTTGTTACGGAAGCTTTGCTTATAAGCATCCAAGCTACGATAGAACGAATAGAACTCAGGGCTCTGGCTGTAAGCTTCTGCATAGATAGCAGCAGCTTTGGCATCACCTTCACCCTTGATCTCCTGAGCCTTTTTGTAAGCCTGTGCCAAAATCACTTCGCGTTGGCGGTCTGCATCAGCACGAATTTTTTCAGACTCTGCAGCACCTTCCGAACGCAATTCATTTGCCACACGTTTACGCTCTGCTTGCATCCGGTCATACACCGCACCAGAAATATTTGTCGGAAAATCGACACGCTTGAGTCGGACGTCGACAACCTGCACACCATACTCAGCCACTTCACCATTGGTACGTGACATCAATGACTCGATCACATTCGAACGACGTCCTGAAATGATCTCGGATACAGTGAGCTTACCAATTTCGTCTCGCAGGCCTCCATAGACAATTTGACGTAATCGATCAGCCGCCACACCCTCTTGTCCCCTGAAGGTCTTGAAGAATTTCTCGACACTGACAATCCGCCACTTGATATAACTGTCAACCAAAACGTTCTTCTTTTCCTGCGTCTGAAAACGATCCGGCTCTTCTGCATCAATCGTCATGATGCGTTTATCAAAGTAACGAACGTTTTCCAGCAAAGGTTTCCTGAAATGCAGGCCAGGCTTATCGATCACCTGAATCACTTCGCCAAACTGAAACACCATTGCAAACTTGCGCTGATCAACACGGAATGCGCTAC
This sequence comes from Chitinivorax sp. B, assembly GCF_005503445.1. Taxonomy (NCBI): domain Bacteria; kingdom Pseudomonadati; phylum Pseudomonadota; class Betaproteobacteria; genus Chitinivorax; species Chitinivorax sp. B. The sequence continues at coordinate 58,506 of NZ_SCOH01000012.1, forward strand.
TCCAAGCCAGCATCAACACCAGCAGGCCGATCGCAATGCCAGGCAAAATCTTGTTGTTTTCCATATCAACGCCCCTCCCGCTCACGACCACGGTCTCTACTTCGCCCTAATTCGACAGACTGAGTCATCACTTCTACAGGGGCGCGCTGTAAGTTATCAGCGCCATTCACAGAGGATGAGGACACCGTTGCAGACGGATTACTCATTTGCATCAACTTATCCAGAGGCAGATATAACAAGTTGCTCCCTGCCTTTTGGTCAACAACCACTTTGCTTGTATTAACCATGACTTGCTGCATCATATCGATATACATACGCTCACGTGTTACAGCAGGAGCCTTTTTATATTCCGCATAAATCTGATTGAAGCGGCTAACATCACCCTCAGCAGTCGATATTACACGTTGGCGGTGGGCAACAGCTTCTTCATGTAGACGCGCAGCTAAGCCTCTTGCCTTGGGCACAATATCATTCGAATAAGCCTCACCTTCACTCTTCAAACGATCTTTGTCCTGGCCGGCCTTATTCGCATCATCAAATGCGGCTTGCACTTGCTCAGGTGGCTGAGCATTTCGCATTTGTACACTGGTGATTTTGATACCAGAATTGTAACGCTTGAGCATGGCAGCCATCAGCAGTTCAGTATCTCGTGCGATCAGCGCCCGCCCCTCGTTCAAGGTGAAATCGATTTTGTTACGGCCGACCACTTCTCGAATAGCTGATTCCGCCACCTGTAATACCAAATCTTTTCCGTCTGAGTCATTGAATGCGTTATTGAACAAGAAATCTGATGCGTTTGCGATTTGGTATTGAACGGCAAATTGCACGTCAATGATGTTCTGGTCACCCGTCACCATCAATGCCTCTTCAGGCACTTTGGTACGACCACCACCACGATGGCCTACTTCCACGGCACGAATGCCAGACATATTGACCACCTCATGACGTTCAATCGGAAAAGGCCAGCGCCAGTGCAACCCAGCTTGGTCTACTTCATCGACCAGCTTACCAAAGCGAGTGATAACCGCATGTTCACTTGGATCAATCGAATAGAAGCCACTGGCGAGCCATAAGGCGGCAACCACACCACCAATGATTCCCGCACCGCCGGCAAACACTTTCCCACCATTACTGGAGGGCTGCTCACCACTGGGCTTTCCGCCAAACATGCCTGACAATTTTGCTGTAAATTTTTTGATCAGTTCGTCAAGATCCGGGGGGCCGTCGTTTCCACGCTTGCCCCATTGTGGGTCGTTTTGCGCCATCTAGTTAGATCCGGTGTTGTTGGTATTCAGATGCAAAGGCATCGTTGGCTGTGAGGAGCCCTGATCAGACCGCTGCGCCTGGACAAATTCAGTGATTGCACCGCGCAGCAGGTCCAACCCTTCGCCAGTGCGTGCACTCAGGCGAACGGCCGAAATTCTATCATACTCGTCCCGCTCCACCGCCGATGAGACCCCTTTTAGGTCAATCTTGTTCCATACAATCAGCTGCGGAATGGAATTTGCTCCAATTTCGTGCAATACCTTATTGACCTCCTCCATCTGCTTATCCCGCCCCTCTTGATTGGAGTCCACCACGTGCAATAGCAAATCAGCACGAATGGTTTCTTCCAATGTGGCACGAAATGCCTCAACCAGGGTGTGAGGCAATTGCCGTACAAAACCAACGGTATCAGAAAGCACCACATTGATCTGCGCATCTAGAAACAGCTTCCGACTGGTTGTATCTAGCGTAGCAAATAACTGATCGGCCGCATAAGTCTTGGCTTTAGTCAATGCGTTGAACAACGTGCTCTTGCCTGCATTGGTATAGCCTACAATCGAGACGGATATGCTGCCAGCGCGATCTCGCCCTTTACGCTGAACTTGTCGCTGACGCTGTAAGACGGCAAGGCGATCCTTCAAGGTTTTGACACGCTTCCCAAGCAAGCGACGGTCAGTTTCCAACTGAGTTTCCCCCGGACCACGTAAACCCACACCACCCTTTTGTCGTTCCAAGTGAGTCCAGCCACGTACCAGACGGGTCGACATGTGCTCCAACTGGGCTAATTCGACCTGCAGTTTACCTTCGTGACTACGAGCACGTTGTGCGAAGATATCCAGAATCAGTGAAGTCCTATCCACCACCCGGCACTGCATGCGTCGCTCCAGATTACGCTCCTGTGCTGGCGATAGCTGATGGTTGAAAATGACTACCTGCGCACCATAGGTCCGTACAACTTCGGCAATCTCGTCCACTTTTCCGGAACCTGCAAATAGAGCAGGATCTGGCCGTGAGCGTTTCCCTTGCACCACTGCCAACGTGACGATACCAGCACTGGAAGCCAGTTCACGCAGCTCAATCAAACTATCTTCATAGTCTGCATCACCAAAGTCGAGGCAGACAAGTACGGCTTCATCGCCGCCTTGATGTCGGTCAAACACTAAATTCAGATCTCAAAGAGAGGTTAGGGCGCAGAAAAGCACATTGCATGGCAATGTGCTTTCTCAATATGCGGATGGAGCAGAAAAAATCAAGCGTCTGCGTTATGCGCAGGCTGTTCGTAAGGAATGCTGACAGAACGAGCAGGAACCACAGTAGAGATAGCGTGCTTGTACACCATCTGAGTAACTGTGTTCTTCAACAGCACGACGTATTGATCAAAAGATTCGATCTGACCTTGCAATTTGATACCGTTTACCAAGTAGATGGAAACCGGTACATGTTCTTTTCGTAAAATATTCAAAAACGGGTCTTGTAGCATTTGCCCTTTATTGCTCATTCTTCACTCCGCTGGGTAATGTAGAAGTTCTTATCCTTGTCAACTTTACTGCAATTTCTAGCGAAAAGCCAGAAAACAGGCCATTACAAATGCATAGTAAGCACAAGTGCAATGGGTTACAGCCAAATCGACCTAACGAGGTTCGAAGCGACGCCATCGTCAGCCAAACAAGCTGACGATGGCAGGAAGTCATTCAGTCCTTATCGGCAAAAGGATTGTGTGACTGCTTGAACTGGACACGCAAAGGCGTGCCTTGTAGTTTGAACACTTCAATGAAAGTATGTTCCAGATAACGAACATAGCTTTCCGGAATTTCATCCAGACCACTACCATGTACTACAACAATCGGCGGATTCATCCCACCTTGATGGGCATAACGCATTTTTGGTCTAACCGGCCCTTTTCGTGGAGGTGCCTGTTTTTGTACAGCAGACAACAACACGCGAGTTAATTTCGGCGTCGAAAGATTAGCCATCGCTGCCCCATAAGCAGCATCAATCGACTGGAACAAACCAGCGACTCCTTTGCCTTGTAATGCCGAAATAAAGTGGAATTTAGCAAAGCCAAGGAACTTCAGTTTGCGATCCAAATCATGCTTGATCCGATCGCGCCGGTAATCGTCCAAGCCATCCCATTTATTGATGGCCACAACCAAAGCACGACCACTTTCCAAAATAAAACCAGCAATGGCAGCATCCTGATCGGAAATTTCTTGCTGCGCATCCAACACCAGTACAACTACATTGGCATCTTCAGCAGACTGCAACGTCTTAATCACTGAAAACTTCTCGATGGCCTCTTTCACTTTACCGCGCCGTCGAATTCCAGCTGTATCAATAATGGTGTACTGCTTGCCACTACGTTCAAAGTCGATATAGATACTATCGCGCGTAGTACCAGGTAAATCAAACGCGATCACCCGCTCTTCGCCCAAAATACTATTCACCAATGTCGATTTACCGACATTGGGCCTCCCTACTATGGCAAATTTCGGGTGGGTCGATTTACCTTCTTCTTCCGCTGATACATCTGGCAGATTTGCCAGCACTTCCTCCATCAACTCACGCACACCTTCGCCGTGAGAAGCAGAAATCGCAACGGGATCACCTAATCCAAGCTCAAAAAACTCCGCTGTCACGGTGGAACGATTCATGCCTTCTGCTTTGTTCACTACTAGATGAACATCACGACCACTTCGCCGCAACTTATCCGCAATCGTTTTATCCTGTGCAGTCAGACCATTCCGACCATCCACAATAAAGATAACAACATCGGCTTCGTCAACGGCCTGTAGAGTTTGCTTGGCCATCTCATGCAGAATACCTTCTTTGACCACCGGCTCAAATCCACCAGTATCCACCACCAGATAAGGCTTGCCGCCAACACGACCATGGCCATAGTGCCGATCCCGTGTCAGGCCTGGCATATCAGCCACAATCGCATCACGCGAACGTGTCAACCGATTAAACAAGGTTGACTTACCAACGTTGGGTCGCCCAACCAATACAACTGTGGGTTTCATTACTACCCTCCGTCAGTTTGCAAATAACGCAAAAATTCCGCCACGCTCCGTTTGAACGACCACCTGATCGCCAATGACTATTGGTGCGGTCCGAATTGCGGAACCGTCAGTCTTGATTCGGGTCAGGAAAGACCCATCATCTGCTGACAAAAAGTGAACATAACCTTCAAAATCCCCAACAACAACAAATCGTCCCATTACTACTGGCGCAGAAATTCCACGAGCAAACAAGCGTGCTTGTTTCCAAAGATTACGGCCTGAACGCTTTTCATATGCCAAGATCGAGCCTTCATCATCTGTCACATAGACTTTGCTGCTGTCTGCAGCCAACCCCACCGAACTGGATACATCCCGGCTCCAGCCAGGATTGCCATTACTGGCATCAAAACAGCTAACCTTACCTTGAAACGCCACGGCACATATAACATCTACATCCACAACCGGAGCACTAGTCACATCTGAAATACGCTCCAACTCAGTTGCCCCTTTTGGTTGAGCTACGACAGCATCCCACAATACGTTGCCATCATCACGTCGCAATGCAACCAGCTTGCCAGCGGGCAACCCCGCATACAAGATGCTGCCTGCAGCAACGACAGGCGCATAACTACGCAAGGTCAAAGCAGGAATAGCACGCTGAAACACCCAGCGTCGTTTACCATCTTCCAGATTGAATGCTGAAACATCACCATTACTTGCATGGACGATGACAGCATCCCCTGCAATAACCGGTGTTGACACTACTTCAGTGCCAGCTAAAACTTGCCAGCGCAATTTACCGCGACCGTCATACAGATAAAGCACGCCCTTTTCGCTGGCCACTGCAACATTCCCACGCGATGCAGCAACACCAGATGACAGTTTGCCAGCGGCTCGCCATCCCAGGATACGTTTACCAGTCGACAGATCAAATACAGAAATGTCTCCATCACGCTCTGCGGCATAGACCTTTCCGTCATCTATAGCAGGTCTGAAGACAAAATCGTCGGCACTACCAATATCCTGACTCCACATCACTTTTGCTTGAGCATAATCAGTAATCTGGGTCAGCTTGGCTGGTTCTGGCGCATTATCTGTACTAGCGCATGCCGCAAGTATGCCGATCAGGGCTACCGCCAAGGTTAAACGGGTACGAATCACTTGGTGTCTCCAAGTGCATCAAGTTTCATCTGTACCAGTTGATAGCTTGGCGCAGTTTTTTCTAGCTTATTCAGGGCATGTTGATAGGATTTGGCCGCGTCAGTAGGCTTAGCTTGGGCCAATTGAATATCACCTTTCATTTCCGCAAACTGAGCTGAAAACGCATCAGCAGGTGCTGCATCCAAGGTTTTCAGCGCAGCATCATACTGCTTCTGATCCAACTGAACTGCTGCCAGACGTAACCTGGCAACATCCTTGATCTCCGCTTCGCCGGCATTTTCAATGACCCAACTAAGTTTCTCCGTAGCGGTCTTCAAATCATCTTTATCAAAAGCTTGCTTGGCTTCCATCAATGCCGCACGAGACGCATATGGTGTACCAGCAAATTCTTGAGACAACTTACCGGAAAATTCCTTGATTTTGGCAACATCGTTCTTTTCGAATGCCTGCTCAAGGGCTACATATTCCGTCGAAGCCGCTTGAGCACGACTCAAGTTATGATGCTTCCAGACTTGACTACCAGCCAATACCAGAATGGCTGCACCTGCAACAGCAACGATCAAGCCGCCATACTGTTTCCAGAACGCCTTCATGGCATCCAGTTGTTCTTGTTCCTGCAAATCATAGGCCATATTTTTGCCTTACTTTTCAAAAGTTATTGCTTAATCAGATCTACAGCTTGCTGCTTCGAAACTGTCTGCTGCACGCCATCACTCAACAAAGGCTTGACCGATAGCACTTCAGCAGAAGCCTCATTTTCGCCCACAATTACAGCAAATCGGGCACCGCTAGCATCCGCTTTTTTCATTTGGGATTTAAAGCTGGCTTGTCCGCCATGGAATACAACCTTCAATCCTTGCGCACGAAGTAATTCAGCCGTTTGCATGACATAGGCACCAATATTGTGCCCCTGATGAACCAAATAGACATCTGGCCGTACCTGTGGCGTCTCAATACTCTGTGCTTGCATCAGCAGCAGCAACCGCTCTATACCCATGCCAAAACCACAGGCAGGTGTCGATTTGCCACCAAGCTGTTCGATCAGGCCATCGTAGCGCCCACCGCCACATACCGTTCCTTGCGCCCCCAGTTCATTGGTTACCCATTCAAATACAGTCAGATTGTAATAATCAAGTCCGCGCACCAGCCGCGGATTAATCGTGAATGTAATGCCACAGGCCATCAGCAACTGCTGCAATGTTTCAAAATGTGTGCAAGATGAATCACCCAAGTAATCTGACAATTTAGGTGCTGCATCACAGATTGACTGCATTGCGGGATTTTTACTATCCAGCACACGCAGCGGATTGGTATGTAAGCGACGCTTACCATCCTCGTCGAGCACATTTTGATGCTGCTCAAGATAATGAATCAGAGCCTCACGATGACGGAGACGCTCGTCGCTGGTACCAAGCGAATTCAATTGCAACTCGAGATTATTAAGACCCAAACGCTTCCATAGTGATGCGGTCATCAACAAAAGCTCCGCATCGACATCAGGGCCTTCAAACCCCAATGCCTCCACACCCACTTGGTGGAATTGGCGGTAACGCCCCTTTTGAGGACGTTCGTGGCGATACATTTGCCCCGAATACCATAAGCGCTGCGGCCCACTATGCAACAGGTTGTGTTGAATGACTGCTCTCAAACATGATGCGGTTCCCTCTGGTCGTAACGTCAGCTTGTCGCCATTAAGCGAATCCTCAAAGCTGTACATTTCCTTTTCAACAATATCGGTTACCTCGCCAATCGAGCGGACAAACAAGCTTGTCTCTTCAACAATCGGGGTACGGATATTTTGATAACCATAGGCTGCAGCCCAATCACGGACAGTAGCTTCAAAAAACTGCCAGGTATCACTTTCACCGGGCAAAATATCATTCATGCCTTTTATGGCTCTAATTTCTTTTGACATTGATATTGTGATCGTTACGCGACAGGTTTGACCGCAATCGTACGCGGCTCCTTGGGTTTTAGTTTTTCGCCACGACCATATCTGGCAGCGACATATTCATCAACGATGGCTTGAAATTCGACAGCGATCGATTCACCTTTAAGAGTGACATAGCGCTCACCATCCACATACACAGGTGCGACTGGCACTTCACCAGTCCCTGGCAATGAGATACCAATATCCGCCAGTTTCGACTCACCCGGGCCATTCACCACACATCCCATAACAGCCACTTTCATATCGGCCACACCAGCATACCGATCCCGCCAGACGGGCATTTGCAAACGCAGCCAACGCTGAATATCCCGAGCCAGCTCCTGAAATACCGTACTGGTAGTGCGGCCACAGCCTGGGCAGGCCGTTACCTGAGGGGTGAAGGAACGCAACCCCATCGACTGCAGCAGCTCTTGCGCAACTAATACTTCCTGCGTGCGCGACTCGCCAGGCTGAGGTGTCAGCGAAATACGGATAGTATCACCGATCCCCTCCTGCAACAGGACGGCCAGCGCCGCACTGGAAGCAACAATCCCCTTTACGCCCATCCCTGCTTCGGTTAGGCCGAGGTGAAGTGCATATTCACAACGTTTGGCCAAATCGCGGTAGACCATGATCAGATCCTGTAATGCACTCACCTTGCAAGATAGTACGATATCTTCGGGCTTCATTCCGAGCGCAACAGCCTGAGCGGCACTTTCCAGTGCGGAAGTGATCAATGCTTCCCGCATGACAGCATCCGCATCCCAAGGCTGCACTCGACCCGCATTTTCATCCATCAGCCTTGCCATGACAGCCTGATCCAAGCTACCCCAGTTCACACCAATGCGGATTGGCTTGCCATAGCTCAAGGCAAACTCAATCATTTGCGCAAACTGCTCATCGCGTCTGGCGCCTTTTCCTACATTACCGGGATTGATACGGTACTTAGCTAAAGCCTGTGCACACTCAGGATGCGCTGCCAATAGCTTATGACCATTAAAATGAAAATCTCCGATCAAGGGAACAGGACAAAACAGCCGATCCAATCCTTCTCGAATGGCTGCCACAGCCGCAGCTGCTTCCATACTATTGACGGTGATACGGACCATTTCAGCCCCTGCACGCCAAAGCTCATCAACCTGCGCAATGGTTGCCTGGATATCTGCGGTATCGGTATTGGTCATGGCTTGAATGACCACCGGCGCATCACCGCCGACGATCACTCCACCCACAATAGCCTGCTTGGCTTTACGCCGAGGAATTCCTGTCCGAAACATCCACAACCTCTATACACGTTCCACTGGGTTACCCCAATCAATTCAACTCAAAGCGCGCCACATTTACTTTGACATATGGCGCCAAATCAATTGGTTTACCGTTATATGTAAGCTTAACCTGTGTTGCATTCCCAACAATCAGTTTGAATGGCGGCTTACCTTGTAGTATTTCTTCCTGACCAGGCCTGAACAGCTTTGATATTAACCTCCTACCATCAGCATCACGCACGTCAACCCAAGATTCACCATCAAAATTCAGCTTGATAGCAGTGCCACCACTAACGGGACCGGGCAATTGATTTTGAACCGCCGCAGAAGATGGCATGGGAGGAGCAACAGAAACAGATTGTGGAGCACTGGCAGGCGGCATAACCGGCGCTGATGGCGCAGTTTTCATCACGAGCGAAGGCGCACTGGTCGTAACATCAACCGGCTCAACCACTTCTTGCGATGTTGCCGGGGCGGCCATATGAAGCTCTGGTTCGGATGTCGGACGCAAAAATATGAAGTAAAACACAAAACCGGCCACAACAGCAGCCACCGTCCCCATTAAAACCACAGAAAAGCCACCCCGATCAGCTGACATTGAATAGCCAGGCTCAACTGTAATGCGCGGCATACGTCCTTCCAACTTGACAGGCGCCATCTCTGCATCAGCAGGCAGAAGCTGGGAGACACGGTCAATCAGCAGCCCAGCATCCAGCCCCAACAATTTTGCATAGTTCCGGATAAATCCCTTGACAAACGTATTACCAGGCAAATCATCAAAGCGATCTGCTTCCAATGCTTCAACTTGTCGGCGTGACAGCTTGAGTTTAGCCACTACTTCATCAATGCTGAGTGACTGACGCAAACGCTCCGCTTTCAGCTCACTTCCGGGACCTTGTCTGACAACCGGCTGATCAATCAGTGTTGTTTCGTTGCTCATGCACTATCGTCCGTTCGCTGCAAGCTCGGCTTCTTTAGAATTTGGGTACAATTTTTTCAACTTGGTCAGATATCGAGCTTCTGCCTGCGTGTCATTCAGCTTGCGTTCAGTTTGCACTGCCAACCAAAGCACTTCCGCAGTTCCATCCGAATTCTGGAAGAAACGACCAAAGTAAGCTCGTGCTTCCTTGTAGTTCTCCAATCGGAAATATGCGGATGCCAACCCAGCCAATGCGACCGGGAAATCAGCATTGATAGCAAGTGCCTGGGCATATTCGTTTCGAGCACCTTCTGCATCGCCCCGTTGCAACTTGCAATCCGCCGATGCAACCCAGGTTTTTTCTGGTGTCTGATACAAAGGGTTTCGCAAGGCGGCTTGGAAATATCGGTTCGAGTCCTCACCTTTCCGGTAGCGGCAAAGGAATAGGCCGTAATTGTGATTGACGTTGGAGTCGGCAGGAGCATACTGCACTGCTTTACGGAAGTATTCATCAGCTGCCTGATACTCCTTAAGCTCCGCAAAGATCAGGCCCAACATATTGAAAGCTGGCCCATAATCAGGTGCTGCGCGCAGCGCTGCACGGGCTTCATCAATGGCGACTGAAAACTCACGCAAGCTGAAATACTGAGCTGCAAGCTCAGTATGCAGTTTGGCACTCATTGCCGCATTGCTCTCGGCATACGCAGAGGAACTTACCACACCGACGGCGAGCACTGCAGCCGACAGTACCCCACACATCGTTTTATTCATGACCTGATCTCCGTCAACCTTCTGAATTGTCGTTTCGTTTTATCTTGAACCTGACCAGCCAACTGACCACAGGCTGCATCAATATCATCACCACGTGTCTTGCGGGTTGTCACGATATAGCCAGCCTCTATCAGCGTATCACGGAAGCGGCGAATCTGGTCGTTTGACGATCGATCGTAGCCAGAGTTCGGAAACGGGTTGAACGGAATCAAATTGAATTTACATGGCACATCACGCGTTAATGAGACCAACTCCTGCGCATGTGCCAATGTGTCATTGACACCATCGAGCATGACATATTCGAAAGTGACAAAGTCACGGGGTGCCTTTTCAAGATAGCGCAGACAAGCAGCCATCAGCTCTTTAAGCGGATATTTCTTGTTGATTGGGACGATCTCGTCACGCAGCTTGTCATTAGGCGCATGCAGACTAACCGCCAGTGCAACCGGACAGGCCTCACGCAGGCGATCCATCGCCGGCACCAACCCGGAGGTCGACAAGGTCACACGACGGCGAGATAGGCCATAGCCATGGTCATCCAACATGATACGCATCGCGGTAACGACATTATCGAAATTGGCGAGCGGCTCACCCATTCCCATCATGACCACATTGGATATGATGCGGTCGCCTTTCGGGTCACGCCCAAGCGACTTATTGGCCCACCACAATTGGCCGATGATTTCGGACACTGACAGGTTCCGATTGAACCCCTGACGTCCAGTCGAACAGAACGTACATTCCAGGGCACAGCCAACCTGACTCGACACACACAATGTACCGCGATCATCTTCAGGAATGAAGACAGTCTCGATACCGTTCCCGATACCGACGTCCAGCAGCCACTTTCGCGTACCATCCTCAGAGGACTGACCAATCATTTCACGAGGCACACGTACCTCGGCTTGCGCATTCAACTTTTCACGCAACACCTTGGCGATATCAGTCATCTCGTTGAAATCAGCCGCACCAAAGTGATGCATCCAGCGCATCACTTGCTTGGCACGAAATGGCTTTTCACCGATTTCAGCAAAGTACGCGGTCAGACCATCGAGATCAAAGTCGAGCAGGTTGGTTTTCATACAGCGATACTGCCTACTGAATCCGAGTTAACGACTATAAACTTCGGATGATGCAAAGAAGTAGGCGATTTCGATTGCAGCATTTTCAGCGCTATCAGAACCGTGTACGGCATTTGCGTCGATCGAGTCAGCGAAATCTGCACGAATAGTGCCCTTGTCAGCCTTCTTCGGATCGGTTGCACCCATCAGTTCGCGGTTCTTAGCAATGGCACCCTCACCCTCCAGCGCCTGGATCATCACTGGGCCGGAAATCATGAACTCAACCAGATCCTTGAAGAAAGGGCGCTCTTTGTGAACAGCGTAGAAGCCTTCAGCCTCAGCACGAGACAAGTGCGTCATCTTGGCTGCGACGACTTTCAAGCCTGCAGTTTCAAAGCGGGAATAGATCTGGCCAATTACATTTTTGGCAACGGCATCCGGCTTAACAATCGACAGCGTGCGTTCAACAGCCATTAAACTCTCCAATAAAATCAATATTCAAGGAAACAAACTGCAAGTTTATTTTACGTTTACAAGCGAACTGCTTATAAAATAAACGCGACCCGCCATTTTAGCACGGCTTAACCATCCGCCCAAAACTTATGCACAAACGGATAGCGCGGGGCGTCATGCATCGCAAGTAGCGTAATCAACGCCGTACCAGCATGGACAATGCGATGAACCAGGGAGCTTGAGGTGGCAGAACAAAAACGACCCGACCTTGATCAAGATGCAGTTGATGAACAACGTGAAATCAAGCAACGCTTGATACGCCGCATTGGCATTGCAGTAGCGCTAATTGGTGGCACTGCACTGACACTCTCTCTGATCGACAGAGTCGATCTGGGCCAATTATTTACGAAAACTCCACCAGAAAAGGTTATTGAACCTACATCTCCCCAGCCAATGCCCCCCGCTCAGCCAGCTCCCCCGAAAATCGTTACCCCAACCGCCGACGTTGCACAACCCATCGCTGCAGAGTCGACAACCAACAGACAACCCGACGAAACAGAAACCGTAAGCCCAACCACACAGACAGAGGCAATCAGTCCGGCCATCTCAGCCACCAAGCCGGGGATATCACCCACATTGGCACCCAATATTGCAAACAGCGAAAATACCAACAAATCAGCCAGTGAATCAGCCAGTGAAAGTGAAAAACCGGGCCATCGACCACCTCTACCACAGATTGAGTCGCCATCAGCCACTTCAACCTCCCACCGCCTACCACCCAAGCTGGTAACGCATCCGGTCGAACCGACGATTGCCCAACCGGCAACCGCTTCTCCAATCCCCCCTAAATCCAAACCAAGCGCCCAATCGAATCAACCCAGCGCCCCAGTAACAGCGGCTCCAGCCAGCCCTACCGTACCAACCGTGCAACCCCACCCGATTAGATCAAAAACTGTGGCCCCTCAAGCCTTTTCCGTTCAAGTGGGAATTTTTGCCAATTATGAAAATGCGAAGTCATTAGCAGAAAGATTGAATGAAAATGGTGTAAATGCCCATATCGAAAGTCGTGTACAAGTCGGGCCATTCAAGAACAAGGCAGAAGCTGACGAAACCATGCGCAAACTGAAGGCTATGGGTATTCACTCAGTTCTAGTATCAATTGGAAATACAAACAACTAACACCACATCATGACAGTGCTCCCTGCGCAGGACGAGGTAAATGAATAGTCAACCCGAAGTACTCGCCACCAGTAGGTGTTAACGTTGTTTACGTACTATCCGTCGATGCTGACGAGCCTGATCCAGTAAATGACAAACTTGCACAGCCCCGTCCAACACACGGGGTGATGGCCTGGATATCAAACTGGATGAAATGGAAAACAGGTTACGATAACGCACTGCACGCATTGTGGGCCAACGCCCCCATACCGACGGCTCACCATGCGACCGACCTGCTTCCAATATCACTTCAGGATCAGCAGCCAGTACACTTTCCGATGAAACAAGCGGGGTCAACGACACCAACCGTCCAAACACATTTCGCCCACCACACAGGTGAATCACATCGCTAATCAGGTGCATCTGATTAATGGTAGTTAGCGGCTTATCCCAAATGGGATAGAACACTGCGATTGACTCACGTTGCCGATACAAACCAGATAACTCCGTCAACTTTTGACGATACGTCAAAGCCGCCGCCTTCGCGGCAACTTGCGTGTCCGCCAAGATCCCCATCGCTTCAATACTATCCGCCACACCAGCCAGTCGACTGGGCTGAGACCAAAATATCGGGATCCCTAATTCAACCAGCTTCGCAACCTGCCTAGGTGCACTCCCGCTTTGCCAAGCAACGACCAAATCAGGCTTCAGCGCAACAATTCGCTCTATGGCCAAACTGTTGTAATCTGCCACCTGCGGCAACTTGGCAGCCTCGGGCGGGAAATCGCTATAAGCACTCACCGCCACCAACCGATCACCAGCCCCCGCCGCAAATATCAATTCCGTTACATGGGGCGCCAAGCTCACAATGCGCTTGGCAGGCGCCCGCAGGCGCACCACCAATCCGGCATCATCAGTCACTTGAACAGGGGCGGCGACAGCACCAGCCATTCCCAGCCACCAGATCACCCAACCCAATCTGATCATTTCAACTGATAACTCAAGCTGACAAAACCACCACGACCAGATTGATTGTAGCCCCGAGCAAGTTCATAACGCTTATCTGCAACATTATTCACACGGGCACCCAACACCACCCCTCGGGCCAACGGCACATCCACACCAAGATTAAGCAATCCGTAGCCTGCAAGGCGTTGAGTGTTCGCAACATCATCGTACCGCTCACCACTAGCCAGCCACTCCACCTGCCAACGCGCGCCCTCCATATCACTGGCAATGCGAATGCTGCCATGACGCTTGGCACGCCGTGGCAACAGCTTGCCCGTTTCTATATTCTTGGGCTGCTGCCAGTCAACATTACCAGCAAGTTCAAAACCTGCGATACGCGTCCCCAGCTCCATAGTTGAGCCACGCAGATTGGCGCGTTGAATGTTTCCAATATCAAAAGTGAACGGATCGATCGCAATCATGTCAACCACCCGATTACGGTAAGTTGTCAAACCAAAACGATTGACACCCTTACGATAGGACAGGGCCAGCTCTGCATTACGTGAATTTTCTGGCTTCAAATTCGGGTTATTGAAACCCGGGTAGTACAAATCGTTAAAAGTTGGCGCCTTGAAAGCCTTTGCCCAAGCGGCCCTTGCTTGCCACCCTTCCCCAAACTCATAACCGAGCGCTGCGCCACCAGTACTATGGCCACCAAACTGCGAGTTACGATCTCGACGCACGCTTGCCTGCCAGCTTAGTTTCCCCATCCGTTGCTGCAACATCGCCGCCAAACCTTTGACGGTGCGGGTGCTGACATCATAGCGCGTATTACTTGTCACCTCCTGGCACAAGTGATCAGCCACCACACTGAACACCCCGCCAGTGATATCGATATCTTGCTGCCAAGTTAATTGGCGCTGCATAGTCTCGAACAGATCATTCTGGGCAATATAGAGATTCTCATAGCGATCCTTACTTTGACCAACTTGAACACGGCTCCGCCATCCAGCTGCCAATTGATTGGTTGATGTCAATTGAGCCGACGCCAGTTGTTGCCTTGCTCGATAGTCGCTATCTGCGGGATCGGGGTAACTGCCATCGTAATGAACCTCACCACGACTTGCATTGAGCGTTGCCGCAATATCATGACCTTCACGCCATTCATGCGTTACACCAGCCGCCAGCCCAAGGTTGCGATATCCATCACGATCCGGGTTGAATGCACCAGATTCAATCCGATCGTTAGTTGCGCTGATGCCCTTTGTGTAGACATGACTGACATTCAAGTTGGCACGTGTCGCAGCACTGCCGCCCGCCAATCCTGCAGACAACTCACTAAGCCCTTCATTTCCCAGCAAAATCCTTGCACTGGCAGTTGTCCCCTTACGGGTAAATAGCTGGATAACCCCACCGATCGCATCCGCCCCATACAAACTACTGGACGGTCCGCGCAATACCTCAATACGCTCGATCTGATCCAGATTCAGCCGTTCCAGCGCTGCACCACCGCTAGTGGCAGATCCAACCCGCACGCCATCGATCAGCACAACCGTCTGATTAGAATTGGCACCGCGCAAAAATACGCCACTGATTGCCCCCAAACCGCCATTTTGACTAACTTCCACGCCGGGCAACTGCCGTAGCAGCTCTGGCACTGACGATGCGCCACTGCGTTCTATTTGATCACGTGAAATCAATGAGATATCAGCCAGCGCTTTGGCAACGGGCTGTGGCAACCTAGCAGCGGTAACGACAATTGGTTCAGTGGATGACGTTACCGCGAATGAAGTAACAGAGAAGGTGACGGTAAACAGACCGGCAAGTTGGTGATGTTTCATAACAGGCTCCCTGCAAGCTACACTCAGGTAGCTTGCCACATGCTTGCCCCTCGCAAGCACAAATCAACAACCGGGAGGCAGCGCGAGAACGGGTCACGCCAAAGACAATCCAGACCAGTCGACACCCCGCGACCTCCCACCGTACGTTCAGGCCGGTCTCCTGGCTTGCAAGACTTCCACATCGCCTTCCCAGGGAGCTGGTGGCATGATTGACGTGGCGCACTTGCTTACAGTTGCGGGGGCAGCTTGGGCATAGCAACGATAAAACCGCAGCGCACCCAATTCCCAGTTTCACCTGCCGATGACACGGCAGACACCTGAAGCGGTGCGCAGTATACAAGGTTTCAAATTTGACCGGGCAATAAAAAACCCGACCTATAAAGGCCGGGTTTTTCATGAATTCCGCTTGAAGCGATTAGGCCATAGCCTTGATCGCTGCAGACAGGCGGCTCTTATGACGCGCTGCCTTGTTCTTGTGGAAAATCTTCTTGTCAGCAATACGGTCGATCACACCAACCGATTCCTGAAACACTTGCTGAGCAGCGTTTTTATCGCCAGCTTCGATTGCTTTGAGAACTTTCTTGATCGCGGTACGGAAAGCAGAACGCTGGCTGGCATTGCGCGCGCGGGCAAGGTCAGCCTGGCGAGCACGTTTACGGGCTTGTGCGCTGTTTGCCATGCTTAGTCAACTCCTAGTGAATTAGGCATTTGTAAAAACGCGCAATCATACGTGTTCTTACCCGGCAATGCAAGAATCGCGTATGATACGCCGCGCCTGAGAGTTCACAGCTTAAACTTATGAATCTATTGAAAGCGCTGACTACCGTCAGCGGCATGACCTTGGTTTCGCGCATCCTGGGTTTCCTGCGCGAGGCGATCATTTCCCATACGTTCGGCGCCAGTGCCGCGACGGACGCTTTTTTTACGGCGTTCAAGCTCCCCAACCTGTTGCGGCGAATCTTTGCAGAAGGTGCGTTCTCTCAAGCATTTGTCCCTGTCTTGGCCGAATATAAATCCCAACGTGACGAATCTGAAACCCGACTTTTGGTTGCCCGGGTTACTGGCACCTTGGCATTCGCACTCTTTATTGTCACCGCCATCGGTATGCTGGCTGCACCTGCTGTAATCTACATGACCGCACCTGGCTTCTCCAAAAATGCCGACAAGTTTGCGTTGGCTTGTGACATGCTGCGGGTCACCTTTCCTTATATTCTGTTGATTTCCCTGTCATCGTTGGCTGGTAGCATACTCAATACTTATAACAAGTTCTCGATCCCTGCATTTACGCCAACCTTGCTCAACATTTCGTTGATCCTGTTTTCTGTATGGCTGGCTCCATACTTCGATCCCCCCGCTATGGCATTAGCCTGGGGTGTATTGGTTGGCGGCGTTGCCCAGCTGTTTTTCCAATTACCTTATTTGCGACAAATTGGGATGCTGCCTCGTCCTCGACTTGGGTTAAAAGACGAAGCTGTGATGCGCATCCTGAAGAAAATGGGGCCGGCCGTTCTGGGGGTATCGGTTGCGCAAGTCAGTCTGATCATCAATACCATGCTGGCATCACTACTACCAGATGGCAGCATCTCCTGGATGAACTATGCAGACCGTTTGATGGAATTCCCAACAGGTGTGCTGGGGGTGGCCCTGGGGACAATTCTGCTACCTAGCTTGTCAAAACATCATGCCTCAAACAATACCGAGGAATATAGCAGGTTGCTGGACTGGGGATTGCGACTATGTCTGCTATTGTCGGTACCCGCCATGTGCGCACTGGCCGTGCTTTCCGAACCGCTGATTGGCACCTTGTTTGTACATGGCAAATTTTCTGCCTATGACATGCAGATGACTCAGCGTGCATTGATCGCCTATTCAGTCGGCTTATTGGGTCTTATCAGCATCAAGATTCTGGCCCCCGGCTTTTATGCTCGAGGTGACACCAAGACTCCTGTACGCATCGGCATGGTGACCTTGGGTCTAACACAAGTGATGAATGTGATCTTCATGTTCATCATCCCATTGCAACACGCCGGGTTGGCCCTATCGATCGGGATTGCCTCTTGCTTCAACGCTGGCATGCTCTACCTGCGCTCGCGCCAACAAGGTTTTTACATGCCACGACCGGGCTGGCGCAAATTTCTGGCAAAGGTTTGCGCCGCATCACTAGTCATGGCCGGGCTGTGCTACTGGACTGCCCAGCAACTTGGAGGCTGGACACAGGCTGCAGCACTGACCCGCGCTTGGCAGTTGACTGCGGTAGTTGCACTGGGTGCTGCCAGCTATTTTGTAATGCTACTGGCGATGGGCGTCAGGCCGCGGCAATTTGCACGCAAGGAACAGTAAGCGAAAAGCCCAAGGCTATTGTAAAGAACAACTGGGTTCACACTTGCCGAAACGAAAGGCCATGCCTCCGAGGCATGGCCTTTTCCATTTTGCAGCCAGATTCGCTTACAACACCAGCGTCATTTCCGACAATAACGCACCAGGCAATAACATGCTATTGCTTTGGCGGCTATCATAAGTCTGCGTTTCCACCAACAAATCCCGTTCACGAGTCAAGGCAGCGAGATTGCTACCCAGCATCCGGAACAAGCTATCGTCGAACCGCATGACATTCAATGGCGCAACAATTTCACCATTTTCCACCCAGAAAGTGGCAAAGCGGGTCATCCCTGTTACTCGACAATTGATACGATCCGAGAAATTGAGATACCACAGATTGCTGATATAAAGCCCCGTACCCAATTCTGCCAAGGCACGGTCTTGCGGCAAGTCGCCAGCAGCCATTTGCAAAGACTCGAAGCCCTCACTGCCATCTGCCCCATTGGTGACAACACCATACTCCTTGGCAGTTCTGGGCGAGATCAAGCTACCAGCAAAACGCCCTTCCCTGATCAGATCAACATGAGCTGGCTTGATGAATCCTTCCGCCTGAAAAGCAGGGGCCAGTCCTTCTACAGTATGCTCCCGCAGATTAACCATCGGATTCAACGATAATTCATCATCAGCCAGTTTGATCAATGAGCTACGTTTGGTACGCAAGCTTTTTTCCGAAAAGCCATCCCAATTCATCATGCCCATCAACTCGCCCATTGCATCTGGTGTCAGATAGGCACGATATTGTCCTGGTGCGATGGTGCGGGCTGGTTTCTGAAGTAGCAGCAACTGCGCCGCAGCATGATCAAATTTATGATGGAACTGCTCGCGTTGCCATTCAGTTGCGGCATATCCTGCTTTGACCGCCTTATCACCACCTGCATATAGGCTCCAGTCCAGGCTAAAACTGGCGGTTTCATGCCAATTGCGCTGCCCCCAGCTGTTGGCAAAACCAGAGAACATTGGACCACTGGCCAGAAAACCGACAAAGTCATACCCATTGGCCGCAGCGACCACATCCTCTACCATGGCCTCACTGGCAGGCAGTCGGGATGATTCATATCGGTCTCCAGCTTGTGGGATGGTGTTCAAGAGCAGATGCGGATCGTCAGCCACGTCCACCAACAGATCTCGCAAGTGTGCCAACGCACCGCCTACGCGATTCTGATCAGCTTCGACCATGCCAGTCAGCGCCAGCGAGATGGCCACATGCTTCTGGCCACGAATCAGTCGCAAGCTCAAATACAGTTGTTGTACTTCGCCAGCCTGACGTACCTTGCCATGATTGAAACGGACAAAGTCAGACCGTTCACCCGATAACCAGGCGGTGTAGTCTTCCCCGCCATGGAGGCGAGACTGGATGAAATCGGCCAGGTCGTAAAAATAACTTTTCATTCTTCCCCCCCAAACACATCCACACCACCAAATAGGCAAGCTGGCGACGCATGTCCGACGCGAATCACCTGGCTGGGTTCTCCCTTGCCACAGAATGGCGTACCCATCACATCAAACGTGCTATGGTCACCGACTGCTTTCAGCGATCGCCAGAATGTGGCCGAAATACCACGATAGTTGGGATTCTTGACTACATGCTGAATCTGACCATTCTTGATCAACCATCCCTTTTCGCAACCAAACTGGAATTTGTTGCGTGAGTCATCGATTGACCAGCTGACATTGGTATCCATCATTACACCGTACTCTATGCCACCGATCATCTCATCCAGGGTCTTGTCCCCCAGCTCGACATTCAGATTGGCCATGCGGTCGATCGGCGGGCGATTCCACGAGCAGGCGCGAGAATTGGCAACGCCATCAGTCCCTGCACGGGCCTGGCTGATGGTGCCACCCAACGGACGCTTCAGCAGGCCATTTTCGATCAATAAGGTTTTCTGGACAGCAGTACCATCGTCGTCCCAGCCATAGGCCGCAAATTCATTCTGCAACGTCGGATCGTAGCTGACGTTCAACAATGCCGAGCCGTACTGATAATGGCCAAACATGTCGAGCGTGACGAAACTGGTGCCTGCATAGTTGCGCTCATCCCCCAGAATCCGGTCCAGTTCCAGCGGGTGGCCGATGGATTCATGAATTTGCAGCATCATCTGTTCCGGCTTCAGCAGAAGATCCATATTGCCACTTGGGCAATTGGGTGCCGCGAGCAATTCCAGTGCTTCTTCTGCCACACGGCGCCCCGAGCCGAACAAACCAGACTGATGGATGATCTCCATCCCGCCCTGGCGGCAATAACCGTTATATTGCCCCCCCAAACTACGCGACTGACTGTCGCCATCGCCAAAAGCCGTCACCACCAGACCAGGCACCACGAAGTCAAACTGCTGCTCAACCTCAGCACCATCATGTGTCAGGTAAAGCTGGTGGCTTTGCTTGAATTCAATGAATGCATGCCAATCGACAATCTTGTCGTTGACTTTGCAAGCCTGCGATTCAGCCATTAGCAGATCAAGTAGTTCACGACGTGAAGCACGAGGCACCACAGGTGTCGGGCTTTGATAGCGGCCTACCGGACGGGGCAAGGCCACGCTGCTGTAGTCAAATACCGAGTGCTGGCGACTCGCATCCGCCCAGGCCTTGGCTCGCTCCAGCGCTTTGGACAATCCTGTGGCCGACACATCAGAAGTAGCGGCATAACCATACCCACCACGATGAATAACGGTGATCATCACCCCACCATCCAGCGTCATACTGGCAGGTTGCTCTACGTCTTGCCGCACCGAATAGGTTTCACTGCGCTCCTCCACCCACCGCAGCGAACAGAATTCCACGCCAGGGTTAAGCTGGCGGAAGCGTTGTCTGACTTCCTCAATCATGCTGCTTTCTCCTGAGATGCCACGGTACGTAACGGATACAGCCTACCGTCACGGCCGGGCTATTTGAGTTCAAACGCACTCGGATAGGTGCGTTGGTAATAGTCCTTCACCTCATCATGAGACAGGCTCAGGAAGTGCTTGAATCCGGGTAACACCATGTAGCCGGTAATCATGATGCCCATAATGGTGCCATAGGCAATATACAGCTGATCGACCTGTAACCTCAGCAATGCAATACCAGCCAAAGTCGCACCAATGGCACTACCTGATTCGTAAATGGCCATGTTCACTGCCATCAATCGACCGCGGAAGTTCTCCGGCACAGCCAACATCCGATGCGTCTGGCCATTCAGTACAAAGCAGGATAAGGAAATACCCACCAAAGCAAAACAGATCGACAGCAACACCGGTTGCTGCAATACCCCGGCCAGGATGATGCCGACCGACTCGCCGGCGATCGACAACAGATTGACGTGGAAACGCCCAAAGCGTGCATTCAACCGACGCGCAACGACCAAGGGACCCAGCATCATGCCGATCGACAGCCCCATTTCCACCACACCCAGCCATCCACCCGACAGGCCGTGATGCTTGATCAGCAAGGGCACCAACATACCGGTCGCCGGCGCAAAAAAGATGATGTACAGGAAGGACAAGGAGGTCCAGTAACGCTCCAGCGGAATGCGCCAGCGGACCACGATACCTTGTTGAAAATCATGCCACCATTGCTTGAGCGAGGGCCGGCCCGCTGCCTTGCGCAACATGGGCGGAATATAGAAGGTGACACCTGCTGCCACCAGCCCGGCCAGTACAGCTAGCCACAACGCGGCAGCCTCACCGGCCACCGCCAGCGCCATCCCACCCAAGGCAGGACCGATGGTACGGCCAAATGCTTGCGCAGACTTTTGCATGGCAAATGCCTGGTGCAGGTGGCCAGGTGGCACGACATCGGCCGCAACCGACATCGACGCCGGAATGATCATTGCCAGACATGCCGCCCCCAGCAATTCCAGGCCGATGATCAGCCGAATATCATAGAAGTGCAGTTGTGCAGCCACCGCCAGTAGAGTGACACCCAAGGTTTTTACCAACAGCGCCCATGCAATCACTTGACGCTTGTCCAAGCGATCGGCAAATGGTGACAATAACGGGGTCAATACCAGTATGACGATGGAGATACAGGCACCGTACAGGGCCAAATCCTTTGCTCCACCGTGACTAGCGATCCACCATGACAGGCCGACCTTTCCCGCCATCAGGCAGATCAGGGTCAGCAAATCAGACAACATGAACAAAGAGAACGAGTGCCCAGTTTCGCGCAGCGATTGACGCAAGGATTCAAGCATGGAGGCAGTGCCAGCGTTGCAAATGCAAAAAATACGGCGAACAGAACGCATCCCATTCCCAAACCCCAGCTGACATCATCTGTTTACACAGATGGCCAGTCAGTTCATCAACTGGGGTTTGGAAACGGCCACATCCCATCCGCCGCCAACATTTTAGGGGACAACTGATACTAGCGCAGGTATGACCGCACTTGATAGGCACAGTTCCCGTGCATTGCGCCCAACACATGCACTCGTACCCATCAGATCTGTTTTATCGCTCGCGTGAACCGGTATGATCAGGTATGGTCCGTAACATGGCGGATGGCCACCAGCTTACCGGTTGGCTGGGCAACCGCATGGGCAACGACAACTGCAAGGCCATTTCACCATCGCGCATTGCAAACAGTTCAAAAAAACCAGCCTCGGCCAAGTCGCACATCACTTCGCGCAGACTACCCAGCGCCACTGCACGATCGGCTGGTTCAGCCTCAACATCGTAGGCAAGGCGGCTCAACGCCACCCAGTCGCGGACTGCCGACAAACAAGCCTCACGCTCGCCCGTCGACCAAGCAGCCAGTCCCAGCCCGGATACAGCTTCTGCTGACGAGCAATGCGACAGGCCGTCGGCTGTTTGCATCGAGTGAACCAACCTGCATGGCGACTGCTGAAGATTTGATCCATCACATTGCATGGGAGACATCCGTATAAGATTGGTTTGCAGCATACCCAAATTCACATACGGCTTGCTATCGATATAATGACGGCTGATAACGCAAACATGCCAAACATGACCAACGTACCGGATCTTTTCGCCTTTTCAATTCGGCAGGAAGAGGCATACCGCTCGCAGGCCCATCACCATTTGGAAGGGCAGTTGTTCTTTCTGATCAGTGGCCTTGTCATCATCAATGCAGGAGAAAGCAGCTGGGTCATGCCGCCTGGCGCGATTGGCTGGGTACCGCCCAACTGCGTACACTCAGCACACAGTTATGGCCCCACGGCTGGCTACTCCAGCTATTTCTCTCCTCAGCTGTGCCGGCAATTGCCTGAACAACCCGCAGTCATGAAAAGCAGCGATCTGATCCCGCCGCTCATTGCACGCATTGCCGAACTGGATCCGACACAGCCAAGAACACCACAACAACAACGATTGATCGATGTCCTGTTGGATGAACTTCAGGTTGCCCCTAATGAGCCGCTCCGGCTGCCGTTTCCGGCCGACCGCCGACTGGCCGCCATCGCACATGCACTGATGGATCAGGTCGCAGATAACCGGGACTTGCCCGCATGGGCCCGATGGGCTGGCATCAGCGCTCGTTCGATCAGCCGCAAATTTGTCGAGGAAACAGGCATGACCTTCGCCCAATGGCGACAGATGGCGCGCTTGGTCAAGGCATTGGAATGGTTAGCAGAGGGGCGTCCCGTGACGGATGTGGGGCTATCACTGGGTTACGACAGTGTCAGCGCATTTATCGCTGCATTCAAGCGCCATTTCGGCAAGACACCAGGCGCCTATTTTACCCAAGCGACAGAAGACAAGGCTGTGCAATGGGCAGCCCCGCTCTGGCCAACAGCCCCTGACATATCGTCATGACAGGGGCTGCAGTCAACAGATTCCTTACCTGACCTGCTGTCTGACACGATCATGATGGGCCGGAATCGCGGGAGGTACGGCTATCATCATGAAAGGCTGTCTACCGCACGCTAGTACAGAAACCCTGACGCGGATCGTTATTGATCCAGTGCCTTACGGGCGGTAACCCGCACTTTACTGATGTAATAGCTGCTAGTACCTTCAAAGCCGGAATCGGTTCCGACAAAGATGGTCAACGCGCCATATTGATCTGTACGAACTTTGATCGGCTTGGCACGATTGTTCAGCACACGCATGCTGAATGGGTTGGTGGCAGTACACTTGCCCGCGCCAGCCAGATTGCCGACAACAACCGCATTGGCACCACTGTTCATTTGATTACCCTTGTCTGCCAGAAAGCGTATCCAGCCATCCAGGTAAACGGCATCAGCTGGCGCAAAGCTGGTTGCACCTACCTTTACCGCGACAGCCTCACCAGGCGCACCACCAATACCATAGCAACCCGTGGCGACATTGGCCAACAGGTTCACATCAATAGTCACGTTGTAGTAAGTCAACGGATGCAACCCACCCAGTGGACGACGTGCATACATGAACAGATCATCACTATGGTTGTTGCCAGACAAATAAATGCCGAATTTATTGTTATGTGGTGCGGGCAAACGGGCGTGCATCGCTGTCAATTGATAGAACGATTCTTCACCATTCGGATAATCGGCAAACCCGGTTTCCCAGCCTTGCAGACCGTCAACAAAGTCAAACGAGTGTTTGAGCTTGTCCATACGCACGGTCAATGTATTGCGCGGGAGAGCTGCTGATTCCGCGATATCGTCATCATTGGCATATGCGCTGCCAGCCACCAGACCGAAGCCCACGATACCACCCGCCAACCATTTCAGTGCTTTGTTTTGCATGATTGCTAACCTTTGTAAGGTAAATTGAACATATGTTGGCCAACGGTAATTGGCCAACAGACGCCACCACGTGTCATGGCAGCGGCCGGATTTTACATAAAAACAAAAAAACTTAAACCTTTTAAAAACTTACGAAACTACAGATACAAACTCATTTACACTGTCACAAATAGTGACTTTCTTAAAAATTTTCATCACAAAACTTCAGCACCAGATTGTAATGAAACAGAATTTCATCACCACATAAAATGTTCAATATTTGATCTTTATCAAAATATTAAAAATATATACATTATTTTGAAATTTATATAATATTCCAAAAAATAGAAGAAACCTTTTCTGGCATTGCCTTGGTTGGTGTGCAACTTTTCGAGAAAGTAAGGCATGCCCACGCAACTTTCCTGCTATTCCTACTGTCAGGGTTTATGCAGGTGAGTACTCAAGGAAAAAGCCGGTTGCTCCGGAGGCCTTGCCGCCATCTTGCGCCTCACCTGATATCGCGATATGAGGCCGATACAGATAATGCAAGGCCTGAAAAATGGAAGATTTGAGCGAGTGCTCAATGACGAAATAAGTGTGCGCAGGATAGCGCCACCAGTGCAATGGCGAGCGGAATGGTGGCGGAAAAACCCACGAACTTGAAACCGAGAGCACCAAGAACCGCCCCCAGAAAGAACGCGATCACCAAGGCCAAGTGAATGCGTAGTTTGCGGCGATTGGCCGCTACCGGCTGGGTATCTTCACCAGTCAGTTGCTGGTTCCAATAACACAGCTTGCCCAATTCGATACCAATATCAGTCACCAAGCCTGTGACATGTGTTGTACGGATTTCGGCATTGGATATCTTGGTGATCAGCGCATTTTGCAAACCCATGATGTAGCACAATAGAATCGCAGTCAGCGATGTGCTGACAATTTCATGTGGCAACAAGGCACCACCAATCAGGCCGAACAATAGCAATAACAAGGCCTCCAGCATCAAAGTCGGTGCATAGATGCTGTGTGGATGATTGCGCTTGGTATAGTTGACCAATAGTGCTGTTGTGGCGGCACCGGCCACAAACGCAGCCATGGACAACAATGCCCCAAGCGCAATGATCACTTGACCCAATACCAGATGATCGGCAGCAGAAGACAGCATGCCAGTCATGTGGGACGTATATTGACCAATCGCCAGAAAGCCCCCGGCATTCAACGCCCCGGCAATGAAGGCCAGCGCAAGACCCAGATGCAGATTGGCGCGTGCACTACGTTGCGGTGCAGTCAGTTGAGAAAGATAGTCAAGCGGCATGAGACTCCAGGCGGGCTCGTCACAAACTAATACAGGCTGCCAGTTTAATTCGTTTTTCAGATGGAAACGATAGACAGGTCGCTTTGTATTCAGGTAGTACCCCACACCGCTGACACATGGTAGTACTGACCAGATGGTGCGGGCATGCAACGTTTTACCCAGTAAGCAGGTCAATTCAACGACCTACCCTATCAACCTGTTCCACGTTACGAGACTGCCTATGCCTCATGATGTCAGCCTGATCACCACCCTCGCCGCCGGCTTTGGCTTGGCGATGATTTTCGGTTATGTCACTTCTCGGCTAAAAATGCCCCCGCTGGTGGGTTACCTGTTGGCAGGCATCATGATCGGCCCAGCAACACCCGGCTTTGTCGCCGATATGGAGCTGGCAGGCCAGTTGGCAGAAATCGGGGTGATGCTGCTGATGTTTGGTGTGGGGTTGCATTTCTCATTGGCAGATCTGCTGGCTGTCAAACGCATCGCCATCCCTGGTGCCATTGTGCAAATTGCCGTGGCCACTGCGCTGGGTATGGGAACCGCAGCGTTGTGGGGGTGGAACCTGGGTGCCGCACTGGTTTTCGGCTTGGCGTTGTCGGTAGCCAGCACCGTAGTGTTGCTTAGAGCACTGGAATCAAAAGGCGTACTTGAATCATTGAATGGTCGAATCGCTGTCGGCTGGCTGGTAGTCGAGGATCTGGTAATGGTCCTGGTTTTGGTCCTGCTGCCACCACTGGCCGGTTTACTAGGTGGCCACAGCCCAGCCTCAACATCTGCCATGCAGCCTTTATGGATGACCATTGGCATTACCTTTGCCAAAGTAGCAACCTTCATCGCCTTGATGCTGGTGGTCGGTAAACGGTTGTTCCCTCGTCTGTTATGGTTGGTAGCCCGCACAGGGTCACGCGAGTTATTCACGTTATGCGTCATCTCCGCCGCTGTTGGCGTGGCTTATGGCTCGGCAGTCTTGTTCGATGTTTCATTTGCGCTTGGCGCCTTTTTTGCCGGCATGATGATGCGTGAATCCGAGTTCAGCCATCGCGCTGCCGATGAATCCCTGCCGTTGCGCGATGCGTTCTCCGTATTATTCTTTGTATCAGTCGGTATGTTGTTCGACCCACAGGTGCTGCTGCAGGAACCGGTCAAGGTATTGACTGTTGCGGCCATCATTATCGTTGGCAAGACGCTTGCCGCCATTGTGCTGGTACTGGCATTCCGCTACCCCTTGAATACCGCGCTGACGGTTGGTGCCAGCCTGGCTCAGATTGGTGAGTTTTCTTTCATCCTGGCAGGGTTGGGTATGTCACTTGGCTTATTGCCCGCAGCTGGGCAAAGCCTGATCCTGGCAGGTGCATTGATCTCGATAGCCCTCAATTCGCTGTTGTTTGCCGCCATCGAACCAGCCCAGGCCTGGATCCGCATGCGATCTGAATTCGCCCGCCGCCTGGAACAACGTGATGACCCACTTGCCGAACTACCCATGACCACGGACCCCGCCCTGCTGACTGGTCAAGTAGTGTTGGTAGGTTATGGCCGGGTGGGTCATCGGGTTGCCAAAACGCTTCGAGAGCAACAAGTTCCATTTGTTGTCGCCGAACAGAACCGAGAGCTGGTCGAGCAACTGCGCGCCACCCACACCCCTGCCGTGTCCGGCGATGCATCAGACCCTGCCGTACTGATCCAGGCCCATATCGCCCGTGCCAGCATGCTGGTCGTCACCGCACCAGATTCGCTCAAGGCAAGACAGATGGTGGAAATTGCCCGAACCCTCAATCCCACAGTCGAGATCGTATTCCGTGGGCACAACGATGAGGAAGCGGCCATGTGGCAACAAGATCAGATTGGGCAGGTTTTCCTGTGGGAGCAAGAGCTGGCACGTGGTATCAGCCAGCATGTGTTGACGCGATTCGGTAAAGCGACGGGGCACTGATACCACTAACTGGTCTCATAAGCTCAAAAACGCATTGTTTCTGAATACACCAGTATCGATTTGAGCAGTGACGGCGCGCAACGTAGCGCCGCTCAATCAGTCATAGACACCATTCACCAATACCCAAATGCAACGTGGCTGGACTCGCCCTCGGATACTGGGTGTATCGAATAGCGATACGTCATCATCCAAACAGCAATCATCCTTCTGACAGCCCCAGATGATCCGATAAGATGGCAAGCCTGCCCCTGGCTAAGTGACTGCCCATGACTGAGACCACGCTTGCCCTCTGTAAATCAGCCTTTCCCGGCCTATTGATGTGGCTATCAGGACTATGCCTCAGCAATCAGGCATTGGACAAACCACATGTCGATCTATCCAAGACCGGCACCATCCTGCAACAAGTTGTCTCCATCCCCATGGATGAACGCTATCGGTTCCAATTACGATTCGTCTTCCAGAACCGGGAGCTGGCTGCACAGTCTGCCATCTCGGGCCAAGCACCCGGCGCCCATCACCAAGCCTGCAAAGACGAAGCACGCTACGCCACCTTATCTGAAGCTGAAAAACGGGAAACCGGTGCTGCACTGGATATGGAAGTGGTGGTTGCATCCCTGGACGGGAAAACACTACATAGCCATCGCTTTCAGTCACGTTGTGTGGACAGTAGTGGCGATCTGACCAAAACGCGTCAATTCGGTTATATCGACTTCACCAAAGGAAAATATCAACTCACCATCATCAATCACGTACCAGTTCCACAAGAAGTCGGCACAGAGGCTGCCTTAATGCTTACTGGAGCTGGGGCGGGCTATCCTTGATGTTTCAATCATCAAGGGTAAGCTCACATAACAGAACAACTTAACCCGCTTGCCCAAATATCCACGAAACAGGCGGAATTAATTTTGATTCAACGAACCGACCATACGATAGACAATGGAATATACACTGATCACCACTCATAGCGAACAGTTTCTATGTGACCGCTATCAGCTTAATCACATCGACAACCATGAAGATCTGATCGCAGGCTATCTGCAACTGGCGGAGAAACATCCAGACCACCGCGTGTTGCTGACGTTGGATGACATCGACCAGGCGGGTTATACCTCGATGCACACCAAGCATAAACATGATCTGGACGATACAGCAGACTACGACCTTTCCTCACTGGGGCCGGACTGCTTTGAAGATGGTGAACATCAAGGCTACCTGACCAGCAAGGATGAATTTTTCATTCGCGAAGGCAATTTCCGCAAACACTGTGATGGCGTATCGCTGGAAGATCTCTACAAAAAGGGCATCAACCTGTTCGACGATACTCCCGACTAATTCACTTCAGCAAACCTGAATCTGTTGTCCATCCTTGACCAGCCGCCCTATATCTTGCTGGTACCCGTCAAACACAACTACGAAACGCTGTACGCATTTCCAAATGGCTACTTCTCGTGCGATCTGAGTCCGTTTGAGAACTGGCTACTAGCTAAGTACATGGAGGTGGAATTTGGCTATCGATTGATGGGATTGGGCGCATCACATATCGCCTTCATCCGACCCAATGAGCTTGATGAGGTGCAGGTTGATAAACTGATCGACTTTCTGCTACGCCTTTATCCCAATCACGACGAGGAAGACAATTTACCCAATTTGCTTGGTCAGATCATTCGCCAGCAAAAATTGCTGGTGTTGCGATATGTTGAATGAACAGCTTTACCAGGCTTGTGGTTACAGCATCAAGCCAATCGCTACTATTTCCTGACTGCTTTCGACTGGGCATGGTAGCTACGCACATCCACAACAGCAGTGTAGTCAGCTGGGTTGACCGTACCGTTAATCAACGGTCGCGGCTCCAACGACCGTAACAGAAACTCCCGCCCCGCAGCACGTACTGCAAGGCGCCAGTTGGGCTCACCACCATTCCAGTGCAAGGCAATCAATTGTGGTCGGATACGGGCACCGGTGAGCCAGAAGATAGCTTGTGCTTCGCCAGCTACAGCACACACGACATCGGCTGGACAACGAGTATCCTGATAACCAACAAACTGCAGCTGAAAGTCATTTGGGGCGGGCGGCATGCTGGCTTGAAAACGCATGGTCAGTGTTGCCGGTTCGGACGCATCAGGACCCGCGATGGCAACCATTGGCATTACCAATAATGCGGATACCAGCAGGCAGTGCTGAAGAGTACAGATAATGCGCTTCATACGGTCACCTCAAACATGTTCGGACAAATTAGACGGTATTGCTTACAACTGTTGCAGATTGACGTGGGTACGCAAGTCTTGCTCGATGAACTACTGAATCATCGTGCGATAAACAACTTCGATCAGATCAGGGGATACATCGCTGGCCAGCGCCAAGGCTTATACCCTGGCCATGATCTGCTCGACACGCGCCGGGACTCGTACCTTGTTGGTATCTCGTTTGAAGGCCGCTGCCTGCTGGACATGGTGAGCACGCGCTGCAATCGACATGACGATGTCCGCGTCGAGCCTGTCAATCGCAGCACGAATCGCTTCCTGCGAGGTTGCAGCCTGTATTGTTCACTCACCGTCCAGGCCAGCTTGTACCATCTCCGCAGCACGCACTACGGCACGTGCCTTGTTCTGGGTTTCCTGCCATTCGCTGTCAGGAATGGAATCCGCCACGATCCCTGCACCCGCTTGTACATAAAGGGTTTGATCCTTGATTACAGCAGTACGTAATGCAATCGCCACATCCATGTCACCATTCAGACCCAGGTAGCCTACAGCACCGGAGTAGATGCCGCGCTTGGTCGGCTCCAGTTCATCGATGATTTCCATTGCACGTACCTTAGGCGCACCGGAAACGGTGCCGGCCGGGAAAGTGGCACGTAACACATCCATATTGCCAATGTGTGGCTTGAGCTTACCCTCGACACTGGAGACGATGTGCATCACATGCGAATAACGCTCGATCACCATGTTGTCGGTAACCTTGACCGAGCCCGTCTGCGCGACCCGGCCTGCGTCGTTACGACCTAGGTCCATCAACATGACGTGCTCGGCAATTTCCTTCGGGTCGTTCAATAATTCTTCAGCCAATGCCAGATCCTCATCACGGGTCTTGCCGCGCGGGCGCGTACCGGCAATTGGGCGAACAGTGATGGTATCTTGCTCCCTGCGTACCAGAATCTCCGGTGAAGCCCCCACTACATGAAAGCTGCCAAAGTCGTAGTAGAACATGTAAGGGCTGGGGTTCAGCGTACGTAATGCGCGGTAGAGCGAGATCGGGCTGGCTGCAAATGGCATGTGCATGCGCTGTGCCAGCACGACCTGCATGATGTCGCCGTCGAAGATGTACTGTTTGGCGCGATCCACTGCCAACTTGAAATTGGTCTCGCCCCATTCAGATACAGCCTGGGATTTGGCAGTACCATGCTGAAATGGAATCGCAACCGGCTGTCGAAGCAACATACGCAATGCCTGCAACCGATTCTGTGCCTGGATATAGGCATCTGGCTGGGATGGGTCGGCATAGACAATCAGATAGAGCTTGCCGGAGAGGTTATCAACCACAGCCAATTCTTCGCTTTGCAACAGGAAGATATCCGGTGTGCCGATTGGATCTGGCTTACTCGCGTTCGCCAACTTGCGCTCAATATAGCGGATGGTCTCGTAGCCAAAGTACCCTACCAGGCCCCCACAGAAACGAGGTAGACCTGACGTAGGTGCAGCATTGAACTGGGCTTGATATTGCTCGATGAAAGTGAGCGGATCCCCTTCAAAGGTGTTAATCACCCCTTCATCGGTTTCTACCGTCACTTGGCGGCCAACCACGCGGATACGCTTTTTTGCGGGCAAACCGATAAAGGAATAGCGACCGAAACGCTCGCCCCCCACCACAGACTCCAACAGGTAGGAATAAGGCTTGTTGGCCAGTTTCAGGTACACCGACAACGGTGTATCGACATCAGCCAGCAGTTCAAGGGTAACGGGGATGCGGTTATAGCCGTGCGCGGCCAGTACGCTGAATTCTTGTTCAGTCATGATGATCCTGCAGAATCAGTTTGATTGGGATGGGGACAAAGAAGCGAGACGTTATCGGCGCCATCGCCAACGCTGAATCAAACGGTCTGTCAGGAAGGTCATGATGGATGGTATGTACTCAATGAGCCAAATCAGGTAGAGCCAATATTCAACAATAAATCGGCAGCCTCGACAAGCCCCGATACTACATAATCAGCGCCCAACGCCTCAACCGGGCCTTCGTGGCGATAGCCATAGGGTACCGCAATGCTCAGGCAACCAGCCTTTTTGGCGGCAAGGATATCGTTGATGGAATCGCCGATCATGGCCATCGCTGCCGGCTGTATACCAAAAAACTGGCAGGCATATTGCAAGGGTAGCGGGTGTGGTTTTTTCTCAGCCAAGCTATCACCGGACAGAATCAATTCAAAAAACGGTGCCAAACCCGTGGAAATCAGCAACGGTTCGGTAAACCGTTTGGGCTTGTTGGTAATACATGCCAATCGCAACCCTACTGCCTGCATTCGCTGCAAACCTGCGTCCACGTCTGGATAAGCCTTGGTCGCATCATGCAGCATCTGGTCATAGCATGATTTGAACAAGCTAACCCCCTGCTCGAACAAGGCCTCGGTTGGCTCACCATCACGCTGGTCAGCCAAGGTTCGCTTGACCAGACTGACCATACCATCACCGACATAGGTCTTGACACGCTCAAGTGGCAACGGGTCAAAACCCAACTGCTGGCGCATGGCATTGGCCGCACCGGCGAGATCCGTGATGGTATCGAGTAAAGTGCCATCCAGATCAAGGGCAACAGCACAGATGATTGGTCGAGTCATAGTACCTTTCGATAGAAATCAGTTTCGTCACTGACGGCGAAATCAAACCGTTGATAAAGCGCCAATGCACGTTGATTGCTCGCAGTCATCACCAAGGTGATTTCATCCAACGGCTGTTGCTGGAGCTCAGTCAATGCCTTGCTCATCAACACTTCTCCCAGATGGTAACTCTGGTAATCCGGATCCCGACCAATGGAGGCCACTTCTCCAATAGACCTACCAGCCTGCTGGTATGTCTTTACATTGACAAAGCCCGCCAGGCGGTGACCGTCCGCCAATACCCAACCCGGGGTTTGGCGCTGATGAGTGGCGGTCGACTCAAACGAAGGAATCACCACGCCGGGATGAACAAAGGTGCGCTTGAGCATTTGGTAATAGGGTTCAAGATCTGCCTCGGTACAACGTCGCCAGGTCAACGGTACTGGCGGCGTATAAACCATACAGGGCAAATCGGCCGGCCGACTCATGCCATACAGCGTGAAATGCGGCGTGAACCCCATTTGTTGCAATAGCCCGATTGAATCGAGCAGCCATTGCTCGACACCTAATTCAATGGCATTGCAGCCTTGAGTTTGGGCGCGTCTGGTGAGTGCTTTCAATAGCCGGATTTTGGCATCATCGTCGAACGATTGGCCATCCCAACCAAGTAAATCCATCATGGCAGCACCAAAGCCAGTCGGTACCAATGTCAATACGGCCGATAGCCTCCCGTGCTGATAAAGCTCAAATACATCCTCACTGGTAGTCGAGACTTCCGTCAGCACGCGCCAAGCCGTCGCCACATCAAAACCATTGGCGCAGTGTGTTTCAATAAATTGCCGAAGTGGCTCAGCATCACGCTGCGCTGGGTGGCGAATCAACACTTGGCCAGTCATGCCACATCCCGGATATCGAGCAAATCACCGAAGCCGCATCGTTCACTGTGCAAGACCGCAATCAGCTTTTGTGCAACTTGCTCCGGTTTGGCCAAACCACCGCTGGCCTGATATTGCTTGAACTGCTCCAGTAACGGGAACTGTTCAGACGAAGCCTGGCGAATCAGCCCCTGCATATCGGTATCGACCACGCCCGGCGCAATGGATACCATGTGTACGCCATGCGACACGCCAACCTGCTCGGCACCGACACAACGGGTATAGTGATCCAATCCTGCCTTGGTCGTACAGTAAGCACTCCATCCCTGATAAGGCTTGCGCGCTGCACCTGAGGAAATATTCATCACCCGTTTGTCACACGCCAATCCGCGGAAAGCACGAATCAGCGCATTGGCCAGCTGAATGGGTGCCAACAGGTTGACAGCCACTGCCTGTTGCAATGCGCTGTCATCGTAATCGCCCGCCTTGGCGATAGGAGCCAACATCCCTGCATTATTGATCAGATAGATACCTTGCCATTGCATAGCCGCCAAAGAGCCAAACAGCTCTTCCGCCAGTTGGGTAACAGCAACAGTATCGGCCAGATCCTGTTTGATGAATCGATAACTGGCAGCGGTCTGCCCTGCGACCTTCAGCATCTCACTTTCGTGCCGTGCCAGGCAGATCAGATGATGGCCTGCCTGCGCCAGTTGCTGCACCAATGCCAGGCCCAATCCTCGTGATGCCCCGGTAATCACATAGCAGCGCATGGGTCAACCTGCCACCCTGGCCAATTCAGTACGCATAGCGTTGATAGTAGCCTTGTAATCCGGCGTGTTGTAAATTGCCGAGCCAGCCACAAAGGTATCAGCCCCGGCACGGGCAATTTCGGCAATGTTGTCAACCTTCACGCCACCATCGATCTCCAGCCAGATTTCCCGGCCAGTTCTGGCCGTGTATTCGTCAATACGGCGACGCGCTTCACGCAGCTTGTCCAACGTACCAGAAATAAACTTTTGCCCACCGAAACCAGGGTTGACTGACATCAACAGCACCATGTCCAATTTGTCCATGATGTAATCCATATAATGAAGCGGTGTGGCTGGATTGAACACCAGCCCCGCCTTACAGCCGGCTTCCTTGATCACCCCCAGAGTACGATCGACATGTTCTGATGCTTCCGGATGGAAGGTGATGATATCTGCGCCCGCCTTAGCAAACATGGTAGCCAAAGTGTCAACTGGTTTCACCATCAAATGCACATCGATCGGGGCACGGGTGATTGGGCGAATTGCTTCGCATACCATAGGGCCAATGGTCAGATTGGGCACATAGTGATTATCCATAACGTCAAAATGAATGATATCGGCGCCGGCATCGATTACCGCGGTGACTTCTTCACCCAGCTTGGCAAAATTGGCAGACAGAATCGAGGGAGCAATACGGAAGTTGCGCATGGGAGGGGCATCCACGGTGTCGACAGAAAACAGCATTTTACCGCAATGCATCGGCTTGACTCGACTGCCCCGTAAATTTGCGTGAACAAATATGATGCATCGCGTAACACATGCCATTCAGCCTGATACGCAAACCGCTTGCCCTGCCGAGCGTTTTGTTGTGCAATGCGGCACTATGAGTGAATCGAATAAATACCGCATTGACATTGAAGCTGAATCAGCCTACCTGCAAGAACAATCGGATGAACAGGCTGATCAGTATGTGTTCGCCTACCATATCCGCATGACCAATACCGGTGAGACCGCAGCCAAGCTGATCAGCCGCTATTGGGTCATCACCGATGCCACTGGCAGTGTGCAGGAAATACGTGGCCTGGGTGTGATTGGTGAACAACCCATACTCAAGCCCGGGCAAAGCTTTGAGTACACCAGCGGTATATCACTGGGCACCCCGGTTGGTACCATGCATGGTCGTTACCAGATGGTGGCGGAGGACGGCATACCATTCGAAGCCGAGATTCCGGAATTTGTACTGTCGATTCCGAGAACCCTGCACTGACGCCAATATGGCAATAACCTACCGGCTTGGCCGGTTTACATCCGGCCAAGTTCCCATCTCGACCATCACCGAAACCCGGCGTTCAAACTGAACCACACTACCAGCCATCAGCAGCCTGGTACGGTTTTACTGTTACCAAGCACTGGTCCCCTGGTGGCGTTGCATAACCTTACCGTATCTCCGTATGGTTTCGCATCACACCTAACCGGAACTGATTTTACGGGGTTTTGATGGCGGCTCTAAATTGGGTTAAAAGCAAAACAGCACCCGATCTGCAAAGAATGGGTACTTCCATCAACCTCATGAAGGATTGACGATGCTAGCCAAACAACCACAACTGAGTCCCTGGCCTGAAGCCGAACACTATCGCCTATTGGCCGACTACGAAATCGACACCCCATTTGGTTTGGTCAACATCCCAAGTCATTTTCATTATGATGGGGCATCGGTACCCGCCTTAGCCTGGCAAGTCACCTACACGCCCTTTCACCCGGATGTGATGGCGCCAGCGCTGGTTCACGACTGGCTGTACTACACTCACCACATCGCCGGTCACGCCATCAGCCGCGATAATGCGGATGACACGCTGGAAGACCTATTGCGCCGCAACGGTGTTGGCTCGGCCAAGCGCCGGATGATGATTGCGGCAGTCAAGCTGGCTGGCGGTGCGGTTTGGGACAACAATGAAGAAGATCGAATGGTACTCAAGAATGTATTCGGCGCACTAACCAATGATGGCCTGACGCCACAGCATATCAAAACCTATTACGGGCTGGATGCTGGCATGCTGTAACCACCGACGCCAGGCACATCTGCAGCTCGCCAACACGAGCATCCTGCTTATTTGTCCTTGGGTTTGCGTGGCAGCGTCCACCATACGATAAAAACTGCCAATGCCAAGGCAATTCCCGCCTCCAGTATCAACCAAATCATATCGTCTCCTGATTTTTCCTGTCATCACATCGTCCAACAGTCTGTTTCATACCACCTTCACACGGTATTCAGCCGATATGCCGGCGACCATCTGGCGATGAAATTGGTATCGAAGCAATATAGCACAAGCCTTATTCAGTCTGGCATGCAGCCCAATACTGGCTTGTTATTCTCGGTTCTGCCCATATTTGCGAGTTCTATAGTATGAGAAGTCGCCCTCAATCCGGACCCGTCACTGCAGTCCACCGCCCGAGAACACCATGCAAACCAACCCTCAACACCCCCTGCCACGCAATGACTGGCAAACCATCCGCACGTTGCTTCCTTACCTTTGGCAATACAAATGGCGGGTCACCATTGCCCTGAGCTGCCTGGTGCTGGCCAAAGTGGCCACCGTCAGCGTTCCGCTGATGTTGAAGGAAATTGTCGACCATCTGGATACCAAACAGGCCCTTGTTACCCTGCCTGTCGTACTGATCGTTGGCTACGGCTTGTTGAGGCTTGCATCCAGCGCCTTTGGCGAGCTGCGGGATGCAGTGTTTGCCAAGGTAACACAAGGTGCGATTCGGTCGATCGCCTTGAAGGTATTCAACCATCTGCACCGGCTTAGCCTGCGCTTTCATCTGGCACGGCAGACCGGCGGCATGAGCCGGGACATTGAACGTGGCACCCGTGGCATTGCATTTCTGCTGAATTTCACATTGTTCAACATTTTGCCGACGCTGATTGAAATCGCGTTCGTCACCGCCATCCTGCTGGTGAAATACGACATCTGGTTCACCGTGACGACGATTGGCACAATTGCGGTCTATATCGGCTTCACATTGTTGGTGACTGAATGGCGGATGGTGTTCCGTCGCACCATGAATGACATGGACTCAAAGGCCAACACCAAGGCGATCGACAGCCTGCTGAACTATGAAACCGTCAAATATTTTGGCAACGAACATTGGGAGGCAAGCCGTTATGACGAAGCGCTGTCACGTTGGGAAAATGCGGCGGTCCGCAACCAAGTGTCGCTGGCTGCCTTGAATGCAGGTCAAAGCGCCATCATCGCAGTTGGCGTCACCATCCTGATGGCACTGGCCGCCAACGGTGTGGTCAATGGCACCATGACACTAGGTGACTTGGTACTGGTCAACGCGTTTCTGATCCAGCTTTATGCCCCATTGCACTTCCTGGGTTTTGTCTATCGCGAGATCAAACACTCGCTGGCCGATATGGAAAAGATGTTTGCCTTGCTAAATGAACACACCGAAGTGGAAGACAAACCCAATGCCATCACACTGGCCACCGATCACGCATCGATTCGCTTTGAGCAGGTGGATTTTGGCTACGAAAACAAACGACAGATTCTGCATGATGTCAGCTTCGACATCCCCGCGGGTAAAACCGTGGCGGTGGTCGGTAGTTCCGGCGCGGGCAAATCGACACTGTCAAGGCTGCTGTTCCGTTTCTATGACGTTAATTCCGGTCACATCGCACTCAACGGGCACGACTTACGTGATCTGACTCAAACCAGCCTGCGCAGCCATATTGGTATCGTGCCGCAGGATACTGTTCTCTTCAATGACACCATTTATTACAACATTGCCTATGGTCACCCAGACGCCACGCATGAAGAAATCATCGAGGCAGCCAAGTCAGCCCATATTCACGACTTCATCAGCAGACTGCCAGATGGTTACGACACGACGGTCGGCGAGCGCGGCCTGAAGTTGTCTGGCGGCGAGAAGCAACGAGTGGCCATTGCCCGCACCATCCTGAAGAACCCACCAATCCTGATCTTCGATGAAGCCACCTCGGCACTGGATTCACGTACCGAAAAAGCCATCCAGGCCGAATTGAAAACCATCTCGCAAGACCGGACCACTCTGGTCATTGCCCATCGGCTCTCTACCATTGCGGATGCTGACCAGATCATCGTGATGGATCATGGTCGCATAGTAGAACGTGGCACTCATCGCGAGTTGCTGGAGCGGCAAGGCCACTACGCACAGATGTGGGCACTGCAACAGCAGGAGGAAAAAAAGCAGGAAGCCGTTCTGTAACATCCTTGCCTGTATATCAGGTTGCGCCTTCACCGAGCAGCCTGATGCCCCTGCCACTAGCAATCATTTCGTACAGCCAAAAACACTGATGGCTGAATCGCCCTATCCTTATACTGACAACAATGGTTACCCAATGGTTGTCGGCATGGATGCCGCACAAAAGGAGGACATGGTACGACTGGGTACCGAGCGGCTTCAGCAGATGGCAGCAGACACCCAGCCTGCAAGCAGCAGGAAACACCCGGATTCCGCGCTACTGTCAGCACCACTCAGTACCCTCCTGCCTTGTCCTGAAAAACATCAGGGCGTTTGTTTGCAAACCTGGCAGACACAAACAGAAACGGTAGCGCACACGCTGACACAGCATGCAGAATGGCTTGAGCAATACCGGCTGTTATCGACACAGCCACATTTTTCATCTGACATCCGAATCACCATTTCAGATGCAAAGACGCCTGCCTATAGCTTTCTGGTGGCGGAAAGCAAGCTGCATCATGCAGCAATCGCACAACATAACTATCTTGGCAAAATACTGGCTTCAGCCAGCCATCTGTCATTCAACAACCACTACCGAAACATCATTGATCTGAAAGAACAAATCCGGGTCAACCGCGCGCAACTGCTTGGCCTGACTCTAGCACAGACAACACCCGCAGCACTGATTGCATTGGGGTGCATCGATCCCTACACTCGACAACCATTGCAATGGGATGCGACTATCCGCAACCTGGCTTTTTCACCACGGCAGGAAAATTTCAAGCAAGCTGTCAAGCGGCCAGTCCGACACCCCATCCACGACTAAGAGCCGCTAACAAAATCCTTCTGGTGTTGTTGTGCAAACTTGTCGTACTCACGTACTGCCTTCGTTTGCACACCTAACCAGAATCACTTCGCTGGGTTTTGTTAGCGGCTCTAAATACAATACCCCAACAGCACATTGGTCGTTGGGGTATTGCGTCCGCCTGATACTGCTGATCAATTCGAAACGGGCAGGTTGGCCAGCGCCTTGTCCAATTCGCCCAGCGCTGCGGAGATTCGCTCCCGACATGCTTCGGTGACAGTGGTCATCGGCAAACGTAATTCATCCTGTATCAAACCTTGCATGGCCAATGCAGCCTTGACCGGGCCAGGATTCGGCTCAGAAAACAACGCCTTGACCAATGGCCGCAATGCAAAATGTAAAGCCCGTGCCAAATCATAGTTGCCTTGTTGCACCGCTTGGTACTGTTCCACATAAAGTTCAGGGTGAATATGCGCCGCAGCGGCAATTGCACCATGCCCCCCCAACGCCAGCAACGGGAAGATCAGGTTGTCTTCACCGCTCAATACCTTGAGTGGTGTCTCGCCGATGATATCCATCATTTGCGGCATATTGCCGGCCCCGCTTTCCTTGATTGCCGCAAACTGTGGATTACGCGCCAGCTGCTTGAGCGTGCCAACTTCGATATTGACACCCGTACGGTAGGGAATGTTGTAGATGATGATCGGTAAGGTGGTCGCAGCGGCAACTGCCTCAAAATGCAGTCGAATCCCCTCCTGTGCGGGGCGTACATAATAGGGCGCGGAAACCAGCAATGCATCCAGCGCAAAACCCGTCAATGCCACCACATCCGCCACAACCGTCTGCGTATCGTTACCGGCCACGCCCATTGCGACACCCGCCCTTCCGGCAACGGTTTCAATTACGGTTTTTAAAAGCAGGTGCTTTTCATCCGTCGATAACGTGGCGGCCTCACCTGTCGTACCACAGACGATAATACCGTGCACACCGCCGGCCAGCAGATGCTTGACCACGCTGACTGCCGCATCCAAATCCAGGTGACCGTGTTGAAACGGCGTAATCATGGGTACCCAGATGCCTTCCAAAGCTCGCATTTTCTTCTCCCGTTTGCAGGCCTTATCCGGGCAATCCGGCCAAGGCTTTCGATTATTTCATTGTTGATAGCACGCCCCGCTGCCAATCGCCGGCAGCAATCGCCATATCGACCCGTCAGGAGCACACTGGTTCAGGAGGAAAGAAGGTTGGAAGACCACATTACCCGCCCGGTAGCTCACCTGACGGACACAGCAGCCCATCAGATGAGCATCTGTTTTTTTGATTTGACCGCGCAGCCCAATTCCACTCGTTCAGCGGCTGACAAAGCAACAATATGACGCGTGGCAGAGAGATTGAAGACAGCAGACACAGGCGGGTGACATCAAATATCGACAATGGCCCAAACTATAGCGTGGCCACACAAACTGGTCAAAGGACCAATCGTTGCGAATGCGGGCAGATCGCGGCCAAGCGGTGTCGGATAGGTTACAATGTGTGCTCCCCCAATGACCTCACATGGTTGGGCTAAAACCGGCCATCTCACGCATGTATCAGAACGAGATTCTCAAACAATTGAACGAAGCGGCCGAGTTGCTGAACCGCTTCTTGTCCGATCCAGCACAAGTACAAGCTATCAACGATGCGGCACAGTTGCTTGTCGAACGCTTCAAGGCAAGCAACAAGGTCATCTCCTGCGGCAATGGTGGTTCTCATTGCGATGCCATGCATTTTGCCGAGGAACTGTCCGGCCGCTACCGTGATGACCGTCCTGCCCTGGCTGCATTGGCCATCTCCGACCCGGCTCATTTGACTTGCGTAGGGAATGATTACGGCTTTGATCATGTGTTTTCCCGTTATGTGGAAGCCGTTGGTCAAGAAGGAGATGTATTGTTGGCCATCTCTACCAGCGGTAACTCCCGCAATGTGATGTTGGCCATTGAAGCCGCTCGCAAACGTGACATGAAGGTCATTGTGCTGTCCGGTAAGGACGGCGGGAAAATGAAGGGATTGGCTGATGTGGAAATCATCGTGCCACATTTTGGCTATGCCGACCGGATTCAGGAAATTCACATCAAGGTGATTCACCTGCTCATTGGTTTGGTAGAACAAGGCATGGGTTACCATTGACCTGTATCCTGCCTCATAAAAAACGGCTGCCATCCAAGCAGCCGTTTTTTTTGGCAAAGTTGCCATTAAGCATTCACATCAGAATGCAAAATAGCCGATCAAGCCAACATGTGAACCATCCTGTTTGCCCAAGTTTTGTGTTTCTTGCGGGCGGCCCAGACGATTGAAATGCTTGGCTTCGTATTGTTCATGGACATAGCGTAGACCAGCCCAGGCGCGGTCGACACCATAACCGACCTCCATCACCATCCCTGTGGTGTCTTTGTAGTCGACATCCAGATGACGGCCATCCAATTCCATTTTTAGTTTCGGGTCCAATACACGGCGAACGCCGGCACCAATTCGCCAGTTGCGATCCAGATGGTAATAACCGATCAATTCCAGTGGTTTGCGATCAAATGTCGCCTCACCATTTTTGGCATTGGCCCGATCCACATGATAGTTGATGGTCCCTATCAACGAATAAGGCGCCCCGTGGGGACGAAACATGAATCCGCCACCCAGCTGGAACAAACCACCGCCTTTGAGATCAGCCCGCGAACCATTGGTATATTCCATGTAGCCCATCGTGTCGCCACCATAGGTAATACCGGTGCTGACCAGGCCAAAAAAGGAACGCCCTGCTTTAGCTTCATCTGCCATTGCGGGAGCCGAAACCAATGCCGCGCTGATCGACATGGTCATCATCAATTTTTTCATTTTCCAATCCCTGTTACTTGTACAACCTGACGGCAAACCAATTGACCTTCAGGGGGCGGGCATTCTAATTCAACCCACTGGGACTGGAAATAACCAGAATCAAATATTAAATAAAGACTGAACGGCCAATCTTGCCTGAAAGCGCAAGAAATATAGGATTGCAGGGATTTTTAAAAGAATGGAAGAACGAATTTATTATCCGATCAACAATAACGTTTGGACGCGCCGGGCAAATGCCCGGCGCCCCTCACGTCGGCCGATCACACCATCCCACGCCCCGGCCTGGCGCCCCCACAAGGAGATGGCATGAAACCTGAGATCAGCGACGTTCGCCGATCTTGATGATCTTCATGGTATTGGTGTGGCCCACCTGTCCAACAATATCGCCGACTGTCATCACCACCAGGTCACCCGGCTGTACCAGCCCCTGACGCAACAACTCCAGCTCCGCTTCCTGAATCAGCTCATCACTGTGTTTGGCGTGATAGGGCATGTGGGTCGGAAACACATCGCGGAACAGGGACATACGGCGATAAGCCGTGGCTTCCGGTGTCAACGCATAGATCGGTGCACCACAATTCAGACGCGACATCCATAGCGCTGTCGAACCTGTCTGTGTCAAAGCCGCGATGGCCTTGACCTTCAAATGACTGGCGGTAAAGAGCGTTGCCATCGCGATCGATTGATCAACCCGTGTGAATTCGCGCTGCAGGAAATCTCGGTCCAGCACATAATCGGACGACTTTTCAGCCTCCAGGCACACACGCGCCATCGCTTCGACTGTCTCTACGGGGTATTTGCCAGCCGCCGTCTCGGCTGACAGCATCACCGCATCCGTCCCATCCAGCACTGCATTGGCAACGTCAGATACCTCGGCACGTGTCGGCACCGGACTGGTGATCATTGACTCCATCATCTGCGTGGCAGTAATGGTCAGCTTGTTCTTGTCACGCGCCAAACGGATCATGCGTTTTTGCAAGGCAGGAACAGCCGCATCTCCCACTTCCACTGCCAGATCACCACGTGCCACCATGATGCCATCAGATGCTTCAATCACCTCTTCCAGATTGACGATTGCCTCGGCACGCTCGACCTTGGCCAGCAACAATCCTTTGCCCCCAGCAGCCTTCAGCAAGGTCCGCGCCATATACATATCAGCCCCGCTCTTGGGGAAGGAGACCGCGACATAATCGGCTTCCAGCTGCGCTGCGACCTTGATGTCATCCATATCCTTGGCTGTCAGTGCCGGGGCGGAAAGACCGCCACCCTGGCGGTTGATCCCCTTGTTATTGGAGAGCACACCACCGATTTTCACAAGCGTATGGATTTCCGGGCCAGAGACGGACAGCACTTCCAGCACCAGACGGCCATCATCCAACAGCAGCAGGTTCCCAGGCCCAACATCATTTGGCAGTTCCTTGTAATCAAGCCCTGCCCGCTCCTGATTGCCCATCTCACAGGTGGCATCCAGAATGAAGCGGTCACCATTGTTCAGTGTAATCTTGCTCTTTTCGAACTTACCGACCCGAATCTTGGGTCCCTGCAAATCCACCATGATGCCAACCGGCACCCCCAGTTTGGCGGCCACATCGCGCACTACAGCAGCGCGACTGATATGA
Source organism: Chitinivorax sp. B (assembly GCF_005503445.1). Classification (NCBI taxonomy): domain Bacteria; kingdom Pseudomonadati; phylum Pseudomonadota; class Betaproteobacteria; genus Chitinivorax; species Chitinivorax sp. B. The sequence continues at coordinate 102,480 of NZ_SCOH01000012.1, forward strand.
TCTTGTGCAGCACCATGAGAAAAATTCAGGCGGACTACATTCACGCCTGCTGCGATCAGCCGCTCCAGCGTTACCGGATCATTTGATGCCGGACCCAGTGTGGCGACGATTTTGGTGCTACGCTGCATGAATTCGACTCCTTTTGCCTTTGGTGAAGTAGTTTTATTTCTGATTACTTCGGCTTGACGGCCATTATATTTGTAAGTTTGCTACATCATATCAGTAAAAACCCCATGCTGGGTATGGTTTGATGCAAACTCAGTAGTCATCGTAACGCTTTTCAATCATGGCATAGGTACCATCCTCCCGAATCTGCGCCAGACCTTGGTTGAATGCATCTCGTAGGGCCTTGGTCTTGAAACCTACCTTATACCCTGTTGGCGGGAAAATATTGTGAAAGACGACCGGCTGAGCGGTATCGACCTGACTTGCCACATCATGCTTGAAGTAATTGAAGATACGCTTGTCACCCACCATGACATCCACCCGACCAAGGTATAGCAATAGATTGCGCGTGCGCTGCTGGGCTTGTTCGGTATAGCTGGGGCACTTGGCGATCGCATCTCGAAAGCGCGGCCCAAGAATTGATGCTGCGCGTTGAAATGCCGTCACCGAATAACGGCCAAGGTCTTCAACACGATTGATGACCAACTTGTTACTGGCCAGACTGACTGCGTAATTGTGATAAATCAGATACACATCGGAATAAAATGCGTTGACGCCACTTTGTTCAGAAGTCGTCGCAATGGCATCAATCTGCCCCGCACCCAGTTGTACATGCAAGCGATTTTGCGGCACAAACAGCGGGCGTGCTTCGATGCCTGCCGCCTTGAATGCGGCCAACACGATTTCCACCTCCAAGCCTGAACGGGTACTTTCAAATACATAAGGAGGCTTGTTAACGCCAAAACCAACCCACGGCGACACTGCCCAGGCTTGCCCCCATGCCGCAAGCAAACAGCACAACACCACACGTAACATGCCACTCCCAGTTGATTGAGCGATCTCGTTCAGTGTAGCAAAACGAGATTCGGATCATGACACCCATACAAATAGGCGCAGGGGCAACCGTTCAGTTCTTGGGTAAATCGAACATAGTAACCCCTGCATTACCTTGGGGACGCTCGCCCACTGACGTATCAGTCACCACAGAGGCTGACTTGGCATGTGTGACATAGGCCTTGCCATTTCTGACAACCACAGCACTTGGTCGACCAACACTTTCAGCCAGTGTCTGCACCCTGCCGGTTTCGCCAACCCAATCGATACGAGCCAACCCGCCATCCGCCTCAACCACCAGTAAACGACGCTTGCTCCACAACCTCAACCCATCTGCCTGCACCAGCGGTCGATTCAACTTGACCTCCAACGGCATGCCAGCGGAACCGTCCCACCGAACCGGCACCCTGAAGAGCCGCCCAGGTGCGGATACCAACACCATGATCGCTCCCATGCCGTCCACCGTAATCCCATTGGTACCTCGTCCATCGGTAATTGTGGCCACGCCGGCCCCATCGACACGGAAACGATCATCTTTCAACCACACGCCAACCCGGTCCTCCCCTTTACGCAAGCGCAACAACATAGACTGGGCTGAATCGGTCAAATAGACCGTACCATCACGACCAATGGTAAGATCATTGCAAACAGAGCCTGTCGGTAGGTCATAACTGGCCTTGACGCGGCCATCTGGCAGGTCAATCGCCTTAAGTGCAGAACCAGTCGGCTTTACCAGATCGCCGGTAATCGTACATGCCCAAAGCAGTTGCGCACGTTCATCTACCCCCAAACCCAGGGTTGCACTGGCCCCCAATGAAGACGCGGTCATGAACACATCCCCCTTGGCACTACCAGGCATAACCCGATAGATGGCGCCCAGGCTGGCACTACTGACATACATGCCACCATCCTTGCCAGCAGCCAATCCGGCAGGGCGGCTCCCTTCAGGTAACGTGATTTCGTTGGCGGACCACGAGTATGCGGCTGACAAAAGCCCATAGAGCGAAATAATCAGTTTTCTCATTTTATCTCCCTGCTATCTCCCAGACTTGAGGCAATGACACGTCTCGATCAATGAGCGTGCCTACTGAATCATACTTGGTCATTCAATCTTCACAGCAACGTACTTCGCCCCCCAGGCCAAATTGCCATGCCATATAGACCATTTCTCATCGAAATTCGGGGCTGTGTTTAGTCCCGGTATATTGGCTGCACTGGGGCATGCAACCCCTCCATTGAATGTGCACCTGCATGCAGGATTGAACGTCAGGTTAATTCAAGCGGAAATTGTGGAAATATTGATGCAGACAGCTATCTATGCCGGGCTCCCGGCGCGGTTGAACACGCTGCTTGCTGCAAAGGAAGTATTTGCAGACCATGTAGCGAGGCAAGCAAGACACACCAACCACGATTGCTGAACCACCTTGTCGGTACCGCGCTGATTCTCATTGAATATCAACGTGAATGGTTGGCGCCGAACGGCAAGTTACGACATTTGATGCAGAAGGAGGTTCAGTTTTTGGGGATATTGCCAACAGCGAGAAACTGCTCGGCTTGGCCCGCCAACACCATATCCATGTGATTCACATTGGGCTCCACTTTCAAGCCGGACACCCCGACCCGAACAGAGTAAGGGAAGCCTTGGATTACGTAATGCCATACCTAAAGTAGGTACGTTTGTCGGTGGCAGTGCGGATTTCATGCCACCCGTACACCAAAGGACGGAGAGTTTGTGACTAACAGCCGTACTGGTGCCAGCGCATTTGCGAGCTCCAAGCTTGATGCCTTTCTACACCATCATGGCATTCAAACCTTGCTCAGCGCCGGCTTCGCACTTCACGCCTGTGTTGAATCAACGCTGCTTGCTACACATGATCTGGGTTACCAAAGCACCCCGGTTTCGGATGCTTTGGCTGCGTTCACTCCAGCACAAAAAGATCATGTCATGCAGCATATTGTCGATCACTTTGGCACTCATTGTTTGCTGCCAAACCCGCAACCTTGGCTCAATGAAACCATTTAAGTATTGGGCAAGGTATCGTGCGCTTTCAAAAACAATGGCAGCGCATCCCGCATATCAGCCTGAACGTCAGGTAACACGCGAATGTCGTCCACCCGGCATTCGCGGAACAATGCCGCTGCATTGTCGTGAATTAGTTCAACCGAATCCAGTGGGTGCAAAGGCCAGACATAACCTTCCCAACGTTCTGAATTTTCCTTGGCCGAAACAGTGATACGCACTTCGTTGCGCTCATGCGAGGCAATGACCGCCACAGGTGTTTCGCCAGCCTGACGCAATTTTCGGATCATCCCGCTGGCAAACAGTTGCAAACCAGCCTCCAGACGGGCAAAACGGCCACTGTGCGCAGCCTGCAGCAAAGGCTGCGGGCCACGTGGAATAGCCAGTAAAGACAGGCCATCCTGCTTGAGCTGCTCGCTGATCTGCTGTGACAGCACCATCCCCCACTGCGTGGCATCCGCACTCATTCGTACGGGGCTAGGTTGCCCTGCTTGGTGCATGATGGCACCAACAATGAAACGTAGATGTACGGCCTCACTGGCAGCAACAAATGGCGTTTCCTGCCATGCCACCGGTAGCCCGCGAGCCGCATCCTGTAAATTGGCTATCCAGCGCCATTGCTGGTTGGCTCGCCACGCTTGCAAGGTAGTCAGGTCAACCAATTTGGGCGAGAGACTCAGCTCGCCAGTTTCGGCCAGAACACCATGCTGTTGCAATATCCCGACCAGCGGCGCCATGTCCTTCAATGTGGGTATAACCTGTGCCTGTCCCTTGCTGGCCGCAGCCACCAATAGCAATGGAATGGCGAACAATACAACACGTTGGCCCGATTCCGGCGGCTGCTCCAAGACTTCCCGTAGTTCACCCCACAGGTATTTGTAAGCTTCCTGGCTAGGTGCATTTTGCAAACCGGCTTCAAGTAGGCTGTCATCATCGCTGTTCAGCGTATCACGCAGCAAAGCCTGCAATACCTGATTCGCATCACCGCGCTCGGCTCCATCACTGGCGGTCAGCACCCGCATTACCTGGCGGATGAAAGGATTCTTCGGGTCAACACGAGGGAACTGTCGGGGATCGGGCAAGTACATGAAACATCCTGATTAGCGGAGATCGACTTCGGCATTCGCACATATACGTCAAATTATCCGTATATGATTGATTTCCTGGTAAAAACACGCATGGCATTCGAACATTCAACTGTCTACATTCCAAGCGTCGGGAATTATACCTGTGTACGGTTGAGTTATCTGCTTGTTTTAACGGCATGTCCCCCACATGTTGTGCGAGGCAACAAGATATGTTGACAAGTTAATTAAAATATTAGATAATTCTAATTATCAAGCGCACAGCTTTAGTTCTTGATAGTTTCTCCTCTATTTCTCCTTTGTAGATTGCAGCGCGAAGTTTATTCTTCGCGCTTTTTTTTGCCTGCGATTCCCAGCACTTTTACCCTTACCAATCCGTTGGGTCCTTGCAGAGTGCGATAGCCGCATACTGGGCAATCCCCACGCACTGGTTTAAGCTCGTGCTTTTGTACTTGGATGATTCATCTTCATGAGCAATGCTGTTTTCATCGACCAACTGGCCATGAACCAACTGGCCGCACAAGCCGCCACCACGCCTCGGTTACGCCTGAATCGCAACTTTCATCAGCACAATGAGGATGCCTGTCATCGACTGATGATTGCGATCGAACCTGGTTCCTATATTCCACCACACTGCCATATCAGCCCAACCAAAGAAGAATCGATCATCATTCTTCGGGGCAAGATTGGGGTGTTGATATTTGATCAGGATGGTAATGTCACCCAACAAGTTGTCATGCAAGCCGGTGGTGACAATGTCGCGGTCAACCTGCCACCTGGCACCTTTCACACACTGGTTGGGCTGGAGTCAGGGTCCATCTTCTTTGAAGCCAAGGCCGGGCCCTATGCCCAGCCAACGACTGCCGAACGACCAGCCTGGGCGCCTTTGGAAAACACCAATGAGGCACCCGCTTACCTAGCCAGTCTTCAGGCGAGATTCACGGGCCTCTGAATCCCGTTTCTGCCATCACTCAACCCAGCTTGATCAACATGGCACCGCTGCAGACGGCCAGGGCAGCCAGGATGCGCCAGAGACCCAATCGCTCACGCAGCAACAAGGCACCAAACAATGCGGCAAATAATACTGCAGTCTCACGCAGTGTCGCGACCAGCGCAATTGGTGCTTGCGTCATCGCCCACAATGTGATGCCATAAGCACCGACTGAACAGGCGCCACCAATCATCATCCGCCGATAGCCTTGCCGTATGCCCGCGACAACGCTATCGCCGCCACGCTTCCAGCAAGCCCATAACAACAACGGCAGTGCATTCAACGCAAACAACCACATGGTATAACTGAGAGCATGGCCTGATTGGCGCGCGCCCAAACCATCAAATAACGTATAACTTACCACGACGACCGCATTGGTCAGCCCAAAACCAATTGCTCGACGATCCGCCCCACTGTGCCAATGATTGCCCGCCAGCAACAAGATACCACTACAAAGCAAACCAATACCGCCCAATGATCCAGTTGTAACAGATTCACCCAACCAACACACAGCGATGATCGCCGTCAACAATGGCGCGCCACCTCGCATCAACGGGTAAACCACGCTGAGATCCCCTACCTTATAGGCGTGGATGATCAGATAGAAATACGCGACATGTACCAGCACCGACCCCAGCAGATATGGCCAGGCCGCCGGAGCCGGCAGTGGTAGAAATGGTAGGCATAACATACCGATCAACATGCTGCCCAATGCCACCAGCAGCGTATCCATCAGTTTATCCTGCCCACCTTTGATCAGCGTATTCCAGCTGGCATGCAGCAGTGCACCAAACAACACCCACAATGCCAAACCTGCTGTCATCGGCTGATAACATGTTTGATCGACAGCGCCAACCGCTCAGCGGCTGGCGGACAAAATCTGAAGAATAGTTCAGGCTCCAGCAATTCAAGCTCCATGATGCGCAACTTGCCTTGGTGATGAACAATATCCACACGCGCATAATTGGGTACGACAGGGCATGCAGCCACGGCACGTTCAGCAAATGCGATTTCATCCGGGGATGGGAAAAATGGGTGTACCACCCCACCATGATCATCCTGTACCCTGAAATCCCCTGCTTTGGGTGTTTTACGAATGGCATGGGTGAAACGACCGTCGAACACCATCAGCGACAACTCACCTTGCTCCAGCACCGCCGGGACAAAAGGTTGAATCATCATTGCTTCGCTTTTAAGGCAATCATTCAGAATGGCTTGATGCTCTGCCACATTCTCAATATTGACACGGAACGTCAGTCGGGCACCACCTGATATAGCTGGCTTGATCACTGCTTCAGTCCACATGAATGTGCGCAACATCTCGGCCAGATCCAACGTATTGCCTTTTTCCACAAACCGGGTCGGCACAATATCAACGCCTTGCTCTGCCAAATCACGCAGATAGTGTTTATCCATGTTCCAGCGGATCAGGTCATAGCGATTCACCAGCAAGGTCTGAGTCGCGACCCGATCCAGCCAAGGCTCAAATTCGGCAAAACGATCGAAATAATCCCACGTACTGCGAAACACAGCCGCCCGCACATTCGACCAGTCAAAATCTGGTTGGTCCCATGCTACACGGGCAACGGTCAACCCCTGTTGACGCAGATAATGGGCTACCCAGGCTTCTTCCAGGAAAATCTGACAGTTGTACGGGTTGTCTGATTCAGGGCTGATGAAGCGAGCATCAGTGAGAATAGCGACATCAAGTTTGGGCATAGTGTTGTGGCCGTCTGGCATTTGGCCGCGTCAAATATGGCGCCCAATCTGCATGCAACGACAATAAGGAGTGGATAACAGCCGGATGTTAGCATTGCCCTTTCAGGCGCTCCATGCTCAGCTAGCAGCAAGGTGAATCGTCACAGCACTCCGGCGCCATACCAATCAGGATCAATCCTGATGAAGCAACACCATCAAAGCAACCACAACAACTGCTGTATGAGATTAGCCGAAGTGTCGGATTTTTTAACAAATCATCCCAACCATCCAAGGATTCATGTCATCAATCGAATAATGTTTTATTTAGATATTCGAATTTTTACAAAAAAGATCACCACAACAGACAAACCGCACAACCCATTGTTTTTAAACTTCACTTTACGTCCACCGTGTAAAGTGACATGGGCCAACCCTGCTGGGTGCACGTGGCGTGCGATAGTGATTCTATCCATCAACAGGCATGCGTTTTGCTTTATATCCACCCACGACTTATCTGCCTCAACACATCAGGGAAAACAAAATGCACAAACTGTCACTTGCATTTGCCATTATTGCCGCCACCTTTGCGGCGAACGCATCTGCTGCCCCCATTCAATGGACCACAGGTGCTGGCGCAAATGGTCATTGGTACGAATTCGTTTCCGCACCGGTTAACTGGGAAACCGCCAAGAACAACGCAGCGGCTTCCACCTATCTTGGCATGACAGGCTATCTGGCTACCATCATCTCCGCTGAAGAGCAGAATTTCATCTTCAGCAGTGTTGGCACGGGTTTGGCCTGGATCGGCGGTTCCGATGAATGGGATGCGACCAGTGAAAACGACGAAGGTGTCTGGAAATGGGTAACCGGCCCCGAGGCAGGTACCGTCTTCTGGAATCGAGGCACGACCACCAGCTATAGCAATTGGTCCGCTGGTGAACCAAACAACTGCTGCGGTGGTGAAGACTTTCTGCAATTTGCGTGGTCTGGTAACGGTGCTTGGAATGACCATGGTGGCCCAGGTAACCCGGGCCAGTTGAATGGCTATCTGATCGAATACAGCCGCAACCCAACAGTACAGGTACCTGTCCCCATGACTGTCGGCCTGATCGGAATCGGCATGGCAGGCCTGCTTGCCGCACGCCGGCGCAAAGCTTGATGATCCGTTTCGAGCAGTCAGGCGTTTTCAACTAACGTCAGACACGATCACGGCTCCAACACCCTGGCCTATGGTCAGGGTGTTTTATTTTTGTGGTACACACCACTATTTCACGTGTTCCTGCCGATAGATCCCCGGCGTCACACCTGTCCATTTCTTGAAAGCACGATGAAAAGCAGAGGGCTCGGAGAAGCCAAGTTCGGTCGCAATGTCGTCCAGGCCGATTTCAGGGCGGGACAGGTAGTAGATTGCGGCATCACGCCGTAAGTTGTCCTTGATCTGCTGATAGCTAGTTCCCTCTTCCTTTAGCCGCCGGCGCAAGGTTTGTGGGGTCATGTTGAGCTGAGCAGCGATGTGTTCGAATTCCGGGTAGTCATGCAGCTTGCGCAACATGGCGCGGATCTGACCGTTCAGGCTATCGTCGTTCTTGGGCCGCACCAGCAGATCGGCTGGTGAGGTTTTCAGAAACTGCTTCAGTGTCACCTCGTTTTGGATGATCGGTAGCGACAATGCATTGACTGGGAATCGGATACTGGTTGTCGCAGCATTGAACTGCATGGAACGGGCGTAGAACATGCGCCGATATTCGTCGATGTGCCCTGGCTCCGGGTAAGTAAAGCTGGCATGGGTCAACTGGATACGCCGACCAGTCAGCCAACATGCCAAACCATGCCAGATCACCAGCCAGCACTCCGTCAGAAAGTGGTCCGGATCATCCAGTTGATGATTGGTAAAGGTAATGGTGGCCTCTTGATCATCCTGCGTCAGCGCGATGGAAAACGCCTCCGTCACCAACCCATAGAACCGCATACCACGCGACAATGCCCGCTTCAGCGTGCCGCAATGAATCGCGGTGTAACACATCATCGCAAATGTACCCATTTTGCAGCGGCCATGCGGGCAGAATCCGACAAACTCGTCTGCCATCTGCTGCCACAGCGCCTGCATCAAAGCGGTGTATTGCTCGGTTGATACCCGTGCCGAAGCTGCTGCCAGCAAATCAGGTGCAATGCCGGCAGACTGCAGAACGGCATCGATATCAACAGCCTGTCGACGTGCCCCGCGCAGGGCGGCATCGACAAACTTGACGGGAATGGTGTGCTTGCGTGGCTCCATGGTGCTGCATCCTATCGACCTTGGTGCTTCTTGCCAATGCAGATGAGTGTTCCCGTCATTGAGTGGCAGGAAGGCGTTTTCTAAGCTAGCCGTCAACCGCGCCGTTACGCACACCAACAATAAAGGACACCATCATGATGGAACGTCAGCATTTCGAGCAGGAACACACGATCTTTCGTGATTCATTCAAGGCATTCCTGACCCGTGAAGTCATCCCGTTCCAGACACAGTGGGAACATGATGGCATGGTGTCACGCGAAGTATGGCGCAAGGCTGGCGATGCAGGTTATCTGGTCCCTTTCGCCGATCCCCAATATGGCGGCGCCGGCTGCCGTGATTTTCGTTATGATCAGATCATCAGTGAGGAACTGGCCTATATCAACGAGGCCGGCTTCATGATGCCGTTGCATTCCACCTTGTGTGCCCCCTATATCGATACTTTTGGTAATGAAGCGCAAAAGCAGCGTTGGATGCCTAGTCTGGTAAGTGGTGAGCGGATTCTGGCCGTTGCCATGACCGAGCCACACGCTGGGTCCGATCTGGCCGGCATGCGGACACAAGCTATCGAGCAAGACGATGTGTGGATATTGAATGGTTCGAAGACCTTCATCTCCAATGGCATTCTGGCGGATTTGGTCATCGTGGCTGCCAAGACTGATCCCACCAATCCGCACAGTATGACCTTGATGGTGGTCGAAGAAGGCATGCCCGGCTTTGTGCGGGGCCAACGATTGAAGAAGATGGGCATGCACTCACAAGATACCGCCGAACTGTTCTTCGACAATGTACGCGTCCCCAAAACCAATATTCTGGGTGTACCGGGCCAGGGCTTTTACTACCTGATGCAGATGCTGGGGAGAGAGCGACTGGCATTAGCCTGTTCGGCGATTGCCGGTGCTCAAGCTGCCTGGCAGACCACACGGGAATACGTGTTGGAACGCAAGGCATTTGGGCGGGAGATAGCCAAATTCCAGAACACCCGCTTCAAGATGGCTGAGATGAAGACAGAGATCGACGTGGGTCAAGTCTTTGTGGACCGTTGTGTTATGGATCACAACACCGGCCGCCTGCGGGATGATATCGCGGCTGAGGCGAAACTGTTCACTACAGAGCTACTGGGCCGGGTTGTCGACCAATGCGTGCAGCTACATGGTGGTTGGGGCTATATGATGGAATACCCAATCAGCAAGATGTACCTCAACGCCCGCATCCAGCGCATTTTTGCCGGCACCAGCGAAATCATGAAAGAAATCATCGGCCGGGCCAATGGATTGGCCTGACTCAGCCAACCAGATCAATCAGCAAGTGCACATTCGGGCATATGCATTTAGCCAACAGTTCTAAGGTGGCAGGTTATCAACACAGGCGAAAAGCACTACATTTGCGGGGTTGAATCAACCTTATCAGGACACCTGCCATGCGTATTGCAAACAATGTCACCGAACTGATTGGCAACACCCCGCTGGTCAAGCTGAATCGCGTTACCGATGGCTGCGTGGCGACCATTGCCGCCAAGCTGGAATTCTTCAATCCAGCACACAGCGTAAAAGACCGTATCGGTGCAGCGATGATCGATGCAGCCGAAGCAGCCGGCCTGATCAAGTCCGGCACAGTCATCGTGGAGCCGACCAGCGGCAACACGGGGATCGCGCTGGCCATGGTCTGCGCGGCGCGCGGTTATCGCTGTATTCTGACCATGCCGGAAACCATGTCCAAGGAACGCCGCATGTTGTTGCGTGCCTACGGGGCCGAGCTGGTACTGACCCCCGGCCCGGACGGCATGGGGGGTGCAATCCGGAAGGCAGAGGAAATTGCAGCCGGTGATCCGGCCACCTATTTCATGCCGCAACAGTTCAACAACCCGGCCAATCCGGAAGTACACCGCAAGACTACCGCGGAGGAAATCTGGCGCGATACCGACGGCCAAGTGGATATTCTGGTCTCCGGCATTGGGACTGGTGGCACCATCACAGGCGTGGGCGAAGTCATCAAGGCGCGCAAACCGTCATTCCAATGTATTGCGGTTGAGCCCGATGCTAGCCCGATCCTGTCCGGCGGCCAGAAAGGCCCACACCCGATTCAAGGTATTGGCGCCGGTTTTGTGCCACAGGTGTTGAACACCAGCATTTACGACGAAATCATCCGGGTGAAAAACGACGACGCATTTGACACTGCCCGCCGTGTGGCGCGTGAAGAGGGCCTGTTGGTCGGTATCAGCTCTGGTGCAGCAGTGTGGTCGGCTTTGCAAGTTGCCAAACGCCCGGAAAATGCCGGCAAGCTGATTGTGGTGGTCATCCCCTCATTCGGCGAGCGGTATCTATCTACCGCCCTGTTTGCCAATCTGGCAGATTGACCGATTGGCCGGGCAGACTTGTGATGCCTTGAAACCTGTTCAAGACCTGTCATGAGCCGCTACCAGCGGGGTAAAACCACGGCGCAAATACCAGCATGCATGTGTGATACATGAAGTGTTGAGTTGCCCAAGCCCCGCTGATCATAGTCATGTATAGGACATTGAATAGGCTCTTATCAGGCTTTGCCTTACATAAAACGAACTGGAAACACCATGCCCGGCCCGTTAAGCAATCTGAAAGTACTCGATTTTTCCACCCTGCTACCTGGCCCCTATGCCACGCTGATGCTGGCCGACCTGGGGGCTGATGTGCTGCGGATCGAATCGCCAACCCGACCTGACCTGGCCAGGATTCTACCCCCGCATGCCGATGGCGATACCACAGCCAATGCCTATTTGAACCGAAACAAGCGCTCCCTGGCGCTGGACTTGAAAAGCGACGAAGTACTGCCCTTGATTCACCGCTTGCTTGCTGAATATGACATCTTGGTCGAACAGTTCCGGCCAGGCGTCATGGCACGATTGGGGCTGGGCTACGAGGCATTACGGGCAATCAATCCCCGACTGATCTATTGCTCCATCACCGGTTATGGGCAAACCGGCCCGCTCAAAGATCGAGCAGGGCATGACATCAATTATCTGGCCCTCAGCGGTATCGCCAGTTACACCGGCCGCCAGCAGAGCGGCCCGTTGCCATTGGGTGTACAGCTGGCCGATGTAGCGGGTGGCTCGTTACACGCCGTGATCGGCATTTTGGCAGCAGTCAATCATCGCAACCAGACCGGTGAGGGCCAACACATCGACATCAGCATGACCGACTGTGCCTTTGCCCTGAACGCACTGGCAGGTGCCGGGGCCTTGGCTGCCAACCAGCAACCCCACCTGGAATCAGACATGTTGAATGGCGGCAGCTTTTACGATTATTACCAGACAGCTGATCATCGCTGGCTGGCCGTCGGCAGCTTGGAACCACAGTTCATGCAGCAACTGGCGACAGCACTCGTCTTACCGGATATTGCCCAACACAGCCTGTCACCGGACCCCAACGTACAGGCACATATCAAACACCAGCTCCGTACTGCGTTCCGTCAACATACTCTGGAGCATTGGCATAGCGTATTCAACCAATTGGATGCCTGTGTCGAACCCGTACTGACCTTCGATGAAGCCCGCCAGCAACCTCATGCACAAGCCCGAGGCTGGGTAGTACAGGTACCAACCGGCCAGCAGAGTCAGTCGCAACTAGCTTGCCCAATCAAGTTCTCCACTACCCATGCCAGCTATCGATTCGTCGGACGCAGCCTGGGTGCAGATTCGCAAGCAATATTGTGCGAACAGCCGATCACAAACGGGTAAGCTCGACGGACTTAGCAACGTGACTCAAGGCTCCTGTGAAAGTAGCGTGGCGGGTTTTACGCCAAGGCCGGGCAACAAGGCCGGGAAGATCGCATTCAGATCAACGGCATCGGCCATTGCACGGTTGCCTTCATCACCGGGGTGTAGCCGATCGCCCGAATCGAAACGGGCAGCGATGCGCGCAGGATGCATCGGATCACGTAGAACCGCATCAAAGTCGATGACCGCATCGAAGACCCCGCTATGTCGTATCCAATCGTTCACCTGTCGGCGTATCGCATCCTTATCGGGGTGATAGTAATCAGCCAGTGGCGTATTGGGTAACGCCCCTTCGAACGGTGTGAGTGTCGTACCAATGACACGGATGCCCCGGCTGCGTACCTGCTCGATCAGTTGGCGGTAGCCCGCCGTCAAAGTGTTCAGCGTGGGGCGTTGCGCGTCTCGCGCAAAGGCGGTGCCCGGCCAGGAGATGTCGTTGATGCCCAACATCACGATGAGGCTACGCACGCCAGGTTGTGTCAGCACGTCACGCTCCAGTCGTGCCAACGCATTGACGCCCATACCGTCGCTCAGCAACCGAGCACCGGAAATACCGGCGTTGACCACGGCCACACCATGGGGGGCCAAGCGCCGTGCCAGGAAGTCCGGCCAGCGACTGTCCTTGTCAAGGCTGGCCGTGGCGCCATCGGTGATGGAGTCACCCATCACCACGACTGCACGCGCTGCTTGGGCCGTCTCAACCTGAACTCCCGTCAGTAGCGGACGGGCTGTCGTGCGCTGATAGGCATCATCGACCATGCGCAGTGTAGATGCACCAGTCTGGTCGCCTGCCACGATCCAGCCCGTCTGTCGTCCATCCCAATGAAAGGTGGTGACTGGCGTGGCCTTCGGTAGATAGAGACTGACAGCTACCTGCGCCAGCGCAGACACCGGTAAATCCACTGGGTCACTCACCAGAGAGGCACCGGGCAGGATAGTGGCCTTGTCCTGGCCGCCAAATGTCACAGAACGCAGGCTGTCGCTACTCACTGCGCCATTCTTCCAGCCTTGGGTAGGACGTGCCACAGTAGCCTTGCCCACGACAATGGACTCCCGGCCATACGCGTTGGACAGTACGATACGCAAGCGTCCTCCACCCAGGCTCACACGCGTCACTTGGCGTACGGTCTGGTCGCGCAGTTCGGCAGGGATGTTAGCGGGAAACAAGAAATCTGGCCCCCAGACCGGCTGCGGACTGGCCTGCCAGCTCGCCACCCAAGCCATTCCAGCGACAGTCTCTGTGCCAGCAGCAGGTTTGGCGGCCTGAGCTCCGGCGGTGAGCATTAAAGCCAGTACTGTGGCTGCCTTGGCAATGAAAAGTGATGCAGTTGGTTTGCTCATTTCAGTGAATTCAATGTTAAGTAAGAGAATAAATTATGAATTCAACGACCAAATTGGAATAGACTGGCCACAGGAACATCATTTGTGACCTGAACTCATCAAGGAGGCATGCATGGCCCGACTGGACGTCAACCGTTCCGGCGAACTGGAAGTGTTCGTGCGAGTGATCGAACTGGGTGGTTTCTCCGCCGCGGCCCGCGCCTGTGGCATGACACCCTCAGCGGTCAGCAAGCTGGTCGCACGGCTGGAACAACGCCTAGGCACGAGGCTGGTGAACCGCTCTACCCGTCAACTTCAGCTCACCGCCGAAGGCTGTGCGTTCTACGAACGTGGTGTGCGCATCTTGGCCGACCTGGACGAAGCCGAGCGCTGTGCCAGCGAGCACGTTGCGCCACGCGGCCGGCTACGCGTCAATGCCAATGTCCCTTTCGGACACCACTTCCTGCTACCGCTGGCACCTGCATTCCTGTCGCAACATACCGACGTGACGCTCGACATCATGCTTACCGATGAAGTCATCGACATCCTGGAACAACGCACCGACGTAGCGGTGCGCGCCGGCCCGCTGAAAGATTCAAACCTGATGGCACGCAAGCTGGGTGCCACGCGAATGGCGATCGTAGCCACGCCCGACTACCTGGCGCGCCACAGCCTCCCTACCACGCCGCAGGAACTGCTGACTCATAACCGCATAGGTGTGAACTACGCGCGCGTACAACCTGGCTGGCCGCTCCGGCATGACGGCCGGGACATCGTGGTTCCTGTGAGTGGTAACGCGCAGGCGAGCGATGGCGAGGCACTACGTCACCTAGCCTTGGCTGGGCTGGGCATGGCCCGTCTGGCAGCCTTTCAGGTACGCGAAGACATTGCTGCTGGCCGACTACAAACAGTGCTTGAGGACTGCAATCCCGGTGACCTGGAGGAAATACATGCCGTCTATGTCGGTCAGGGCGGGCACATGCCGTTGCGTGTGCGTGCGTTTTTGGACTTTCTGGCAGAACACATCCGTATCGAGGCGGAACAACCCTGTTCAACCTGAGCGATGGACTAGCAAGCGTCTGGGCCTGCGCCGCCGGGTGATGGAACGGACCCATGCCTGGTTCACCGACTTTAGGAGGTTTTGCATTCATATCAAACGACGCCTCGATACGCATTACACTCTGCACAACCTGACTTGCTCTTTGATTTACTTGCCCCTTGCGAATAGGCTTTGTTAGCAGCCCTTGACTCGCTGATCATCAACCATCATTAACACAAAGACAGATACCATGACTTTTCCTGCGCCACTTGCCGTCATCGAAGCCCAATTAACCGCTTATAACGCCAAGGACATTGACGCCCTACTGGCCACCTACGCTCCCGACGCCAGTCAATATACGCTGCAGGGTGAATGCCTGGCACAAGGCCATGCGGCCCTGCGCGAACGTTTTCTTGCCCGATTTGCAGAACCCGATCTATACGCCCGCCTGCTCTCCCGCACGGTCATGGCCAATGTAATTGTCGATTTCGAATCAATCACCCGTAACTTTCCAGAAGGCAAAGGTACCATCGAGATGTTATGCATCTACGAAGTTGCAGAAGGCCGTATTCAGAAAGCCACGTTTGCAATAGGCGAAAAACGGTTGGGTTGATCCAATGTTGGATCACCTCAGCACACCGTGGGACTAAACATTTAGAACCTGTTCAAAGTCTTTTGAGCAACAGGAGCAAGAAGGCCAGATGGATGAACCACAGGCTGGTAGGCAGTTTGCGTTAACCATCATGATGGCCTCATGCCACCCGTGCAGCCCTCAAGGCAGGTCAACTGGGTATGGCAACCCACGCCAGGATTCGCAAGCTACCGCCAATCTGGTTTAGTCTATGGGTTGGCAGCAACTGCATTTCCCTCTTTTCCACTCATGTCGGCAGGCGGTGAAAATGGTTGATAGTCTTGCACTTTATCTGGCGATCGGCGCGGCTATTGGCAGTGGGCTGATTGCCGGCATCTTCTTCGCCTTTTCCAATTTCGTAATGCGTGCACTGGCCAGCATACCCGCCAACAGTGGCATTGCCGCCATGCAAGCCATCAATGTCACGGTACTCAATCCAGGATTCTTCACTGCATTTCTCGGCGTTGCCCTCACCTGCCTGGTGCTGATTGGATGGGGTGCAACCTACTGGCCACAACCAAGCGCCATCTGGTTTCTGTTGGGTAGTGGCCTATACCTGATCGGCAGCTTTGGCGTCACGGCCCGCCTGAACGTGCCCCTCAACCAGCAATTAGCGACAATCAGCCCGACCAAGCTGGAATCGGAAACGGACTGGCGACGTTATATTGCACGTTGGACATTGTGGAATCACGTGCGTACCTCATGCTCATTGTTGGCAGCGCTGGCATTTACCGCCGGCGTCTACCTGCACAAAGGCGACTGAATCAACCCATGCCTGTAACTTGACCAACCATGACTGTGCGGCCTCAGCTGAGCTTCAGATACCCATAGCTCGCCAGCATACTGCAACTGTCCACCCTCACCGTATGCAAGCCCTGGTCGAACGGTGACACCAACCATGCTGCATACAACGTGGCAAAACCGATACTGGTAAGCGAAGCTGACCGACAACAACATACCGGTGGTGGGCGTATCATGCCATGGGAGATAAAGCCTGGCGCGCGCATTTCGCGACAAGTACCTCGTCTGGCAACGGTGCAATGGTTATACTGTGCAGGCCCACCTGATTGTCGGACAAAGATATGGATAACGACATCTCCAAGCTAAAAATCGAACGTCAGCCATTGTTGGCCACACCCCGCAAGTCGCGTCATCTTGGTCGTTGGATCGGCATTGGCATTGCCGTACTGGTCGTCACCGGTATTGGCTTCAGCATGGCCAACCGCCCCACCAGTGTACAGCTGACCTCCGTTACCCAAGCTTATCCGTCACAAGCCATTACTGTATTGAATGCCACTGGCTACGTGGTCGCACAGCGTAAGGCATCCATTGCATCCAAGGCCACTGGCCGGTTGGAATGGCTGGGCGTGCGTGAAGGGTCAACAGTCAAGGCGGGCGAATTGATTGCCCGGCTGGAAAATGCCGACCTGAAAGCCAATGTGGCCCAAGCTGCTGCCAATATCGACGTGGCACGGGCTCGCCTGCAGGAAGCTCGGGCCGAATTGCAGGATGCCAGCCGCGCCCACGACCGCGCCCTGGATTTGAAGCAGCAGAACTTCATCTCCAACGCTGAACTGGATCAGGTCAAAGCACGGCTGGATCGAGCCAAAGCAACCGTGGCTGGTGCCCAATCTGGCATCGGGGCTGCTGCCGCCGGTACCGAAGCGGCCAAAGTGGCGGTTGCCAATACCGAAATCCGCGCACCGTTCGATGGCGTGATCCTGACCAAGAATGCCAATGTCGGTGACGTGGTCGCCCCTTTTTCATCCAGTGCAGAAGCCAAAGCAGCGGTGGTCACCATGGCAGATTTGAGCACATTGGAAGTAGAAGCCGATGTGGCGGAATCCAGCATTGGCAAGGTCAAGGTGGGCATGCCTTGTGAAATTCAGTTGGATGCACTGCCAGATGTCCGTTTGAAAGGCGTGGTGGCCAGCCAGGTACCCTCCGTGGATCGGTCCAAGGCAACCGTCATGTTCAAGATCCGCTTTGTCGAGAAGAGTGACAGAGTCTTGCCGGAAATGAGTGCCAAAGTGGCTTTTCTGGAACGGGAACTGACCAGCCACGAAAGAACACCGAAAATGGCCGTCAACCCGGCCGCACTGGCTGGGGATGGCAAGGAAGCGACGTTATGGCAAATTGTCGACGGTAAGCTCAAGCGTGTGCCTGTACAACGTGGCGAAAAGTTAGGTGACCTGCAAACCATCAGCGGCCCGGTCAAAATTGGCGACAAGGTGATCAGTAAGCCCACCGATCACTTGAAAGAAGGTGGTGCTGCCGTGGTGGCTGAAAAATGAGCGTGGCCGTTTCCCTGATCAATGTTGCCAAAAGTTACCAACGTGGCGACCAGATTGTGCCGGTACTGACCGACATTTCCTTCGGCATCAACAATGGCGATTTTCTGGGGTTGATGGGGCCCTCCGGCTCCGGCAAATCAACCCTGTTGAATCTGATCGCCGGTATCGACAAACCCAGCTCCGGCCAGATCCTGGTTTCAGGGCAGGACATTTCCCGCTTGAGCGAATCAGCGTTGGCCGATTGGCGTGCAGGCAATGTTGGCTTCATTTTCCAGTTCTATAACCTGATGCCAGTACTGACTGCTCTGGAAAATGTCGAACTGCCGCTGATGCTGACCGGTCTGAGCGCCCACCAGCGACGTGCCCATGCAGAAGCGGCGCTCAGCATGGTGGGCCTGGCCGACCGCATCAAGCACTACCCTAACGAACTATCCGGTGGCCAACAGCAGCGGGTCGCCATTGCCCGCGCCATTGTCACGGACCCAGCCTTGATTGTGGCAGACGAACCCACCGGCGACCTGGACCGTAAATCGGCCGGCGAGATTCTCGACCTGCTGGATCAACTGAATACCCAGCTGGGCAAAACCATCATCATGGTGACACACGACCAGCGCGCTGCCGAACGCGCCCATGCCGTCCGGCATCTGGAAAAAGGCGAACTATCGTCATTAGAGCTGCATGAAAGCTGATCGACACACGCCTGTCACCATACATTTCACAGCAGCGGAAGCCGATAAGCCGTAATTAGCATCCCCAGCACAAAACAAAAAAGCCACCTGTCACCAAGTGGCTTTTGAAGCAAACAATACCGAGCCCAATGGGCTCGGTTCAAACCTGCCGATCAGTAACCCATGGTTGCACCATCGGGATTACGCGGGTCGGAGTAGCCATACATGCCATCCTCGCGTACCTGAATTGTCTGCGTACGACCCATGGTCGGCTTCACCGCCACCTTGTAACCCTGGTCACGCAACAGTTTCAAGGTATCTGGGCTCAAACCCTTTTCCACACGCAGCTCGTCCGGCAACCACTGGTGATGAACACGAGGGGTGGAGGCCGATTCCGCCGGGTTCATGCCAAAATCGATCGCATTGATGATGGTCTGCAATGTGGTGGTAATGATGCGCGCACCGCCGGGGCTACCTGTCACCAACCAAGGTTTGTTGTCTTTCAGCACCAGCGTGGGCGACATGGACGACAATGGCCGCTTGCTAGCCTGAATCGCGTTGGCTTCGCCGCCAATCAAACCATAGGCATTGGGCACACCCGGCTTGGCCGAAAAATCGTCCATTTCGTTGTTCAGCAGAATACCGGTGCCCTTGGCCACAATCCCACTACCAAAATTCAGATTTAGTGTATATGTCACCGCAACGGCATTGCCTTTGCTGTCCACCACAGAATAATGGGTGGTCTGGTCGCTTTCATACGGCTGCGGCTTGCCTGGCTTGATGTCGGCTGCGGGCAACACCGCCGTCGGGCTGATTCGTTTGGCCAACTCGTCGGCATAGCGTTTTGCAGTCAGGCCGTTGACCGGTACCTTGACGAAATCCGGGTCACCCAGATACTCGGCACGGTCTGCATACGCCAGCTTCATCGCCTCTGCCATGTAATGGATGGTTTGCGCACTGTTCAAACCGGTATCAGCCAGCGGATAACGTTCCAGCATGTTCAGAATCTGTACAATATGCGTACCACCGGAACTGGGTGGCGGCATCGACACCACCTTATAGCCACGATAATTGCCGCTGACCGGCGCCCGCTCCGCAACCTTGTACTGTTTCAAGTCCGCTTTGCTGATCAAGCCACCATGCTTTTGCATTTCTGCAACAATCTGGTCAGCAATCGGGCCTTCATAAAAAGCCTTGCTACCCTCTTTGGCGATCAGCTTCAATGACTTGGCGAGATCTTTCTGAACCAGTTTGTCGCCAACCTGCAATGGGCGGCCATCCTTGAAGAAGATTTCCCGCGTGCTGTCCCACTTGCCCAGGTTGTCACGCTCCACTTCCATCATCTTGGCCAGTGTGGGGCTGACAACCATTCCCTCCTCTGCCAGTTTGATCGAAGGCGCAATCACCTCAGCCAAGCTCATGGTGCCCCAGCGCTTCAACGCGTGCTCCATCCCAGCCACCGTGCCCGGTACTCCAACAGCCAAATGGGTGTACAGCGAACGTCCTTCCGCTACATTGCCTTTCTCATCCAGATACATGTCACGGCCAGCTTTGGCAGGTGCAATTTCACGGAAATCCAGTGCCACATCCTGCCCGGTCTTGCCGTTGTGCAGCATCATGAAACCGCCACCACCCAGGTTACCGGCATTCGGCAATACCACGGCCAGCGCAAAGCCGACTGCCACAGCCGCATCGACCGCATTGCCGCCCCGCTTGAGGATCTCCACCCCAACCCGGGTCGCCAGCTCGTGCTCTGCTGCAACCATGCCATTCTTGGCATGAACCGCATGGAAAATGTCGTGCTCGTAATCGTATTTGACCAACGGCGCCGGTACCACATCAGCAAATGCTGGTGTGGCACCAAACGACAGTGCAACCCCCAAGGCAAGCACACCTAGTCGAAATGTACGACGAATTGATTTAGTTCTCATGTCACTCCCTATCAGATGGACAGCCTGCTTACCAAGCCACGCCAATACAGCAGGCAGGCAGCAGGCCAATTTTGTCAGGTCGCTCCAGGCGCCACTTCATCATTACAGCAATGCAACGACAAAGGTGGCATCAAGCTTCCTCTTGTTTGAGTCGGGTACACCTGTTCCTTGGTCAATGCCAATGTGGATTGCCTGTTTTGCCGGCCCTTCCACACTTGCACCACCTGTAGACAGGCAGCCCGATGGCGATTGCAGCAGGTCAGGCAAAGCTCGGTAATCAGGGCAATCCCACACATCATGCCAACATCCACATCGACACACCCTAAAGACACGGATATGTAAAAGGCATGACCAAGGTAATACAGCATATCGACCATCACATTACATATGAAAAATCACATGCATTGAAATGATCAGGCTGGCAGACTTCATCCACTGCTTGGCATGAATACAACACCCAACCCAGGCCATTCGACAGCAACATCCAGCTGGCAAGATTCACATTCATCCGAATCAATAAAAATCTGTTTCATCTATACTTTTGGAGTAAAGTGATAAAGACATAGGGGCAGCACTGCCATGCCTGGCCCCTTATCATGGCCAGCCGATGTTGTGTCGTCTGCCACGCAACAGGAGACTCCAATCATGGCACTCTCGATCAACAGCAACCAACCGTCGCTGTTTTCGCAGAACAAGCTGAATGACATTCAGCAGTCCCAAGCCAAGACACTTCAGTCGCTCTCTACCGGTAAACGTATCAACAGCGCGGCCACCGACCCGGCAGGGTCAGCCATTGTTGAACAATTTGCCGCACAGATCGCAGGTAATAACCGGGCCAGTGCCAATCTGAACGACGGTATCTCGCTGGCACAAGTAGCCGATGGCGCACTGGAGCAACTGCAATCCAACTCGCAGCGTCTGCGCGAGCTGGCCGTGCAAGCCGGTAACGGCACGTTAAGTGCAGATGATCGCTCGGCACTACAGGCCGAGGCCAATCAATTGACCCAATCCAACGCGTCCATCGTGTCGGATACCAGCTTCAACGGCACACCGCTGCTACAAGGCGGTGCAACCCAGATATTCCAATCTGGGCCCAATGCCAATGACCAGATCGCGGTCACGTCGACCAATCTGGCCAGCGCACCAGGCAGTGGCGGCTTGTACTCCCTGGCGGGCAGTATCGATCTGACCAGCCAGGCAGGTGCCACCCAGTCATTGCAGAATCTGGATACCGACCTGGCCACCCTGTCTCAATCACGCAGCGACTTTGGCGCGGTCAGCAACCGTTTCAGCGCCGCCATCGACAACCTGCAACAAACTTCAGAAAACCTGTCGGCCGCGCGCAGCCGTATTGGTGATACCGACTATGCCTCGGCGACGGCCGATCTGGCCTCACAAAACATTCGCAGCCAAGCCAACCTGGCCACCCAGGCCCAAGCCAACGCACAGCCACGACAAGTGCTCAGCCTGCTAGGCCGCTGAAATCACCCGTCACAACAGCCAGCGCCATGCTGGCTGTGGTGCTGAATACCCATGGTGCCCATGGCATCAACGCAACACTTTTCCACGACATTGTTTCCAAACGGATCACCGCAATTGCCGCTGCCCTTGCCAGCCGATAAACTTAAGCTTTGCAGCCCTCAATAGAGAATCCGTTCATGACCTTACGTTCTTCCATTTCGCTCGCGCTCATCCTTGCAATGGGCCTGACTGCATGTGCCACTGACGAGTACGGCCGGTCACGTCCACTGACCAATACCGAAGCCGGCGCCATCATCGGCGCAGTAGGTGGAGCAGTTGCAGGTGCTGCGATCAATCACAAGAACCGTGGCAAAGGTGCATTGATTGGTGCCGTTGGTGGCGGCCTGGCTGGCGGCCTGGTCGGCAATTACATGGATAGCCAAGCCAAGGACCTGAACAAAGTACTAGCGCCGGAAGTACAACAAGGCAGCATCCAGATCACCAAGGTAGGCGAACACAACCTGCGCGTCACCATGACCAACGCCACCGCCTTCGCCACCAACTCCTATGCCATCAAACCTGGCTTCTACCCAGTGATGGACAAGATTGCCAAGGTATTGAACACCTATGGCAAAACCACGCTGGAAATCGAAGGCCATACCGACAATGTCGGCTCGGATGCCAGCAACCAGACGCTGTCTGAAAACCGCGCCAACGCCGTACAAGATTACCTGCTGACCCGCCAGGTTGCCCCAGAGCGCCTGCAAGCCTATGGCCGTGGCGAAACCCAACCCCGTGCCAGCAACGACACCGAAGCCGGCCGCTCGCAAAACCGCCGGGTCGAAATCCTGATCGAACCCGTCGTGCAGAACTGATCGCCCCCTGAAAGCAAAAAACCGGCATGGGCCCATGCCGGTTTGATTTCAGCGGCGGCTATTGCCCCCGCGCGGTACAAATCGCGTTTGACTTACCCTGGCCTACACTGGGCAGATCCTCTTCTACAACCTATCCAACGGGCTTTCCACCCCCTTGCCACCCTTGTTCAAAACATGGGTGTAGATCATCGTCGTCGCCACGTCCGCATGGCCAAGCAGCTCTTGCACTGTCCGAATATCATAGCCACGCTGTAACAAATGGGTGGCAAAGCTATGCCGCAGTGTATGCGGCGTTGCCGGCTTGGTCAGGCCTGACGCCACCACCGCTTTTTTCATCGCCCGCTGCAACAACTTCTCATCCAGATGGTGTCGTCGTGTCTCGCCACTTCTGGGGTCGGTGGAATAACTACCGGATGGGAACACATATTGCCAGCCCCAGTCAGATGCCGCATTCGGATACTTGCGGGCAAGCGCATCAGGCAAAAACACCGCCGCCATCCCCTTCGCCAAATCATCTGTATACACATGCCGGCGCAAAACCAGATGGGCACGCAATGGCTCAGACAAGACGCGTGGCAACATTGTGACCCGGTCTTTGCCACCCTTGCCATCACGAATCAAAATCTCCCCACGCTCAAAATCCACATCTTTCACACGCAACCGCACACACTCCATCAACCGCATGCCCGTGCCATACAACAACCGTGCCATCAAGCCATACACACCCGACATACGCTCCAGCACTGCCATCACTTCCCGTTCGGTCAACACCACCGGCAAACGTGCAGGCCGTTTTGCCCGAACCATATCCTGCATCCAGGGCAATTCCAGCCCCAACACCTCGCGATACAAGAAAAGCAGTGCAGACAATGCCTGGTTTTGGGTAGAAGCCGCCACCTGCCCCACTACCGCAAGATGCGTCAAAAAAGCCTCCACCTCCGGCCCACCCATCTCTTTAGGGTGTTGTTTGCCATGAAACAAGATAAACCGCCGAACCCAATGCACATACTGCGTCTCAGTTCGCAGGCTGTAATGCCTGGTCCGAATCTTGTCACGCAACTGATCCAACAAACGGGGCGACTGCGCCCCACTACTTGGTGTCATTGCAAGCTCACCATCAAATCAACTTATTGAATTATATAAATATATACGCTTAATATACACCTATTTTCAACTGAGTATACACCTGTTAAGGTGTATACTTTACGTTAGAACTCAGGAGAGCATATGGATGCTGCAATCGCTGGTCTAATTGGAGGTGTCGTTGGTGCAGGGGCATCGCTTCTAGGGCTGTGGCTCCAGCAGCACTACCAAGCCAAGCGCGAACGCTTCAAGGTTGCAGCAGACCTTGGTCTTGCTGAGTTTCAGCGTGACATGGAGTCAGCCAAGGCCGCAGGCGGTGGGTTAGTAGCGCCGCTCGCAGGGTATGTCATCTTTAATTCGCGTCTGCTTGATGAGTTGGCGAAGGGGCCAATCACACCTGAACAAATCAAGTTGTTGTCAGAAGAAAAAAAGGGTGTTCTGGCAGCGTTTCCGGGCGCTCCGAAAACATGAGTTCTAACCTTACGCTCAAGCGGGACGCCGCAAAAGCGCGGCGCCCCTTAGCTTCACGTTAGCCACCACAAGCCGAGCGTAGCGGCACTCGAACGAAGCCAAGGAGAAAGTAATGGGAGCGATATTCAAACTTGAACACGCGAATATCATGACGTACGTCACGTCGCGCTCAAATTCGCCGCCCCGAGTCCTTAGGCAACACCTTGGCGAGTTTCTTGACGTACTTTCGTATGAAGCCGAGCGCTACCTGATCCCCGGGCGCGGGTTTGAACCCTGGCCCACTCAAATAGCTGCTGTCGCACGCGAGGCAGCTATGAGATTGCGCGAAAGTCCATCGTCGGCTCAAGAGAACCCCGTGGTTCCTCCGCCAACGTTGGGACGACTTCTAGAAGGCCTCAGAAACGAATTTTCTGCATATCCACTTTATGCGCTCACGGTAGGCTCAGGCGGCGAGGTTCAGGAGGTGGCGAGGGAAATAGCAAGCGCACCGATGCATGGACAACTACTCGTACTGATTCCAGAGAGCGGCATGTTCGAGCGCAACTTCGAGGTGCTTGATCCTCTACCTGCCTTCTCCACGGCGCTTCACTCGGCACCAGACTGGCCGGGGTTCGTGTTTTGGACACAAACAGGCGTCAGTGCGTTTGCAAAGCTCAGTGAAGTGAAGGAACTCGTTCATAGGCTCAGGGACGCACAATATGAAATGAGGCCATGGCGACCATTTCCATTTCCGACGATGTCAGGCTTCGATTATGTTCTTCAAGATTGGTCTAAGCGGGCACCGCGAAACTACCGTCGCTTGCTTCACTTGAGCGACCTCCATTTTGGGACGGAAGAGGCTACGGAAAATCAAGCGATCCTTGATTCCGAGCTAAGTGAAATCGTCCAGAACGTAGACCGAGTGGTCATCACTGGCGACTTATTTGATACGCCGAATAAGAACTATGCGGCTCTATTTGCAAACTTCAAACACAACATCACGCGGCTTGCCGGAGGGCGTGAACCAATCGCTATCACTGGCAATCATGACCAAAGAATGATTGGCCTTTTTGGTGATGACTACAAACATGTCGCGCTGATCGGGTCGCAAAAAATCGTCGTCGACGATCAATGCAAGATGATATTTATCTGCTTCAACTCCTCTGAGAAGGGAACCTTCGCGCGAGGAAGAATAACGAAATCCCAATTCAGACAGTTGGGTGGCGAGTACCGCACGCTAACAGCTTCACGACCGGAATTGAAAGACTATCTGCCGATTGTTTTGGTCCATCACCACCCTTTTTCGTTTGAAGTTCCAGCTGAGACTCTGGTTCAGAAAGCGCTTAAGGCGATTGGCCTCGGAGATGAAAAACTTCTTGTTCTGGCTAACGCCGAAGAGCTGCACCACTGGTGCATGGATTGGAACGTAAAGACCATTCTCCATGGGCACAAACATAAAGCGCGGTACGTTGAACGAGAGGTTGCGCGCGAGTCGAACCACGCTCGTCTCACGGCTATCGGTTGTGGTAGCTCTTTAGGTGCCGAGGGTTCACCGGTTTCATACAACCTGCTCGAATGGGAGCCTGACTCACAACGCTGGATAGCCTCTTTCTATGAAAGTATTAATGGCGGCGCTTTCCGCGAAACAGTTGCGGCAGTCTCGCCCCAGCAATGATGGCGTCTTTCTGCAAAGTGGTGGCTAACACTGCGCTCCAGCGGACCGCCAAAAAGCTGCGCTTTTTGTCGTCCGCTGAGCTTGGACGTTGGGCGTCATAAGGAGTTGTCGAGTGCTGCGAAACTTGATGAAGCGCGAGCCGCCGAGGGTTTTCGTCGGCAGTCTCAGCATCACCTCGGGCAACCTCATTCGCCATCTTGAAGGGCTGTCCGGCACTGCGCCTCCAGCGCTCGACCGGGCGCTTCTCATGGAGCTCGCCGAATTGCTTCCTTTGCCCAAGGTCGAGGCAGTGGACAACCCACTTGCGACAGATATGGCATTCGATGTCGTGGTACAGGGCTATCGGTCTGGCAGCGCAACAGATTTGTCGCTAGGCGCTGTCGGTCTACCTCTGTATTGGCGGCCACAAGTCCGGCTTGCCGCAAGGCTCTACCATCTTCGATCGAGGCAGCCGAAGGCCACGTTTCAAGTCACCCAGCGAATGCCTTGGTCCCTGTATCTGAGCAGAGTCCTTTCCTGGCGCGTCCTTGCAGGCCTGGAACTCCCAGCTCGCCGCAACGACCTGGAGCAACTGCTCCGTCAGGCTGCATCAAGGCTCGTCACGCGGGTGCAAGGTGCAGCGTGACGCCCAACCCCTCAGTCAAGGGGACGTCTTGCGCGTACGCGCAAGCCGCCCCTTACCTCGAACGTTAGCCACCACATCCCAGGAGCATCCCTTGGCCAAGCAGCTATCCCCAGCCGGAATCATGGCGCTCAAAGAAGCTCTGTGCTCCGTGTACTGGTACAAGTCGGATTTGCGCGGATTTCTCCAACTATGCTTGTCGAACCCAGGCGTCCTCAACAACTTCAACTGGGAAAACTACAAACGACAGATTGCATCCGACATCGTTGACTACTTGGTCGCCAACCCTGCCAGTCACCTTGGGGATCTGACAAAAATCTGTTACGAAATATGCAAGCTCACCGACTTCTCGCACCTCAAGCCACTTGATGATGGGCCGCAAAAAGTCGAAAAAGCGCGCAGTGCGGTAAATCAATTGAAGCAGCTTGTCGAGCCGCACCAAGACGTCAAGAAAGAACAGGACGAAATCAAACGGCGGCAAGAACTTGCTGCGAAGAAGCTCAAAGACAATGCAGCCGTTCGCCAGAGGCTGGAAGCAATCAGAGTTCGATACATGGCCTTGGTCGGGTCCGACAACGCGCAAACCCGAGGGTTCGAGCTTGAGCGCGTCATGTACGAACTGTTTGAACTGTTCGATCTCGACCCCAAGGCATCATTCAAGAACCTCGGTGAACAAATTGACGGCGCGTTTTCACTCGACGGAACCGAGTACCTCTTCGAGGCGAAGTGGCAAAAGGAACTTGTGAACAAAGCCGATCTGGCTGTGTTCTCCGACAAGGTCACGACGAAGCTTGAAAACACACTTGGCATTTTCCTATCTATCAACGGGTTTTCCCAAGATGGCGTTACTGCTCATCAAGCTGGTGGTGCCGCCATCTTGTTGATGGACGGTGGCGACCTTATGGCCGTCTTTGAGGAGCGCATTGACTTCACAAGTCTCTTGCTACGAAAGAAACGCTATGCGGCTCAAACAGGCAATATCTACCTCAGCTACTACCAAATGGTTGCCGCCGGTGGTGGCTAACCCTGCGGTGCAGGGGACGCTGCGCGATAAAGCCGCGCAGCGCCCCTGACCTTGAACGTTAGGCTGCTGAACCCACCGTCACACGACTCTCCCGCCAAATGCCAAGACCGACTACTGGAATACTCATCCGCTTTGATGAAGACAGACGCGCTGACCTCCTCCGAGAGCGAGTCGAAGGCGATTTCTCGCCCTTCACTGACGCCCTTAGCGTCAGAGACTGGGTTCTTGGCGACGCGACAATTGCACTCCTGTCGTTTTCCGAAGAAACGATCGACTTCATTTGCCTGGCGCGAAAACGCAATCAAGTCGTTACTTCAAAGAATCGGATCGAGTTCTCAAGCATAGTAAGCTTAGGTGGTGTCTTGATCGAAGCCATTGAAGCGCGTCTCTCCCAGCAAATCCAAAAGCACTTTATCCTGGTCTCTAAAGGCGTTGGCGGAATATTTCCACCGGCGACTTGGGCTCTAGTGTTGAACGCCATCAAAGCCGAACGGCCCGACTTCGCTAGCGAGATTGATCGCCTGGTCGCGCTACTTCAGTTTTCCGGGTACAGAATAACCGGCGAAGCCGCCGAAGTCCTCCTTCAAGAGCGAGACGCACTTGGCATCGCGCTCGATATTTTCTCAGGCTCTAACAAGCTCCGCGACCGCGTCCTCGGAGAATGGGCGCCAAGCGAAGAACAACTTACAGAACTCGACGAGAGTGAGAAGACAGCCGAGTTTGTCTCGCGACCCGGCGCAATATCTTCATTCATCAAAGGCATTCCACATCAATATATTCAAGAAGAGGCCGCGATTCAGCATGACCTTTTCAATTGGCCAGGAATGACGCCAATGCATGAAGCTGGAATAAGCGTGTTCGAGTCTGGAGACCGGCGACTGGAAGTAATCTACGCAAACCGAAACGACTTGGAGCACACACTCGGAGTCGACCTTCTCTACTACAACGAATCGTTTCAGCTGTTCGTCCTTGTGCAGTACAAGCTCATGCGCGAAGAAGGTGATGAGATGCTGTACCGCCCGGACGCCCAACTGCGTTCGGAACTAGCACTAATGGACGCATTCAGCGCTAATCACCGAATGACCGGTTCGATATTGACTCACGAGCAGTTTAGGCTGAATGATGACGGGTTCATGCTAAAACTCGTCCCGCAGAAGGGGCTCAGGCCCGCCTCGGGAGAGCTGATAAAGGGAATGTATGTGTCGCGGGAATACATGCACTTCCTGCTAGGCCCAAATGGGCCAGTAGGCTCGAGAGGCGGCTCAAAGATCACCTTCGATAATGCGCCGCGATATATGACCAACTCACAGTTCACCGCCTTCGTGAACGAAGGCTGGATAGGAACACGAGGAGTTCAGTCCGCTGACATTCAAGCCATAGTAGAAAGGTTCTACGAGACAGGTCGCGCCGTCGTCGTTGCTCGAGAGAAGAATGCCCGCGCTGCCTAACTGCCTCACAAAGCTGCCTAACCCCGCGGTCAACCGGACAACCCAAAGCTGTGCTTTCGGTTCCCTCCGCCGCTACGCGGCTCCGGCTGCCGGTTACCTCAAACATTAGGCTCTCACATGGCAACATTAAATCCTCAGCATGCACAGGTGCTTGTTCCAGCAGGAGTCGCGATTGTCGTTGTAGCACTCACGCACTTCTTCACATCGGCCCGTGATCGAGAGAACAAGCGGCGTGAGCAGCGCATTTCGTACCTCGTGGGCGTATTCCGTGCCCTGTGCAAAGCCAATAATCATCCCCGTTTGTACGAAGTTGCGGAGGAAGTAGAGCAGGCGATTGCCGACATCCAACTATTCGGCACACCTGAGCAAATCCGCCTAGTCCAGCAGTTCGCAACTGATCTTGCGAAAAAACAGCATGCAGAAATGAATGCCTTACTTGAGTCGCTGCGGGATAGTTTGCGCAAAGAAATCGGCGCAACTCGTACTAACGGGCACGTCGTTTGGTTTCGCGTCGGTCGGAAGCAAGACAATGAAAATTAGAGTGCAAACTTAATAGTGATGCGCATCACCAAACCCCAAAATCCAGCGCCTAACTGGGTGGTCAAGCGGACGCCAACAAGGGCCATGGCTTCGCCATTGTCCTGGCCCTTGTTGGTACCCTTCAGTCGCTGCGCTCCTTACGGCGCCGCTTACCTTGGGCGTTAGAAGTCATATGGCAACCTCCAAGGATCCTCTCGCAGCGGCCGTGACCGGGGTACTTTGGCCCTATCTGAAAGAGCAAGGTTTTTCACGCACAACTCCGCGCAAGTTTGCACGAGAGAAGAACGACGTCTTTCACCAACTGTGGGTTGACGCCAACGGCGTGTCAGGGAAAAGAAGTACGCTAGTTGTGCTCTGTGCAAACCTCCCGTTTGGCCCTGTCAATGGATACATGGATCCTCATGGATTCCGAATCAGTAACGGTCGCACCTGGAATACGAGCACCCCTGAGGCCGCTGAGAGGGCAATGCAGCTCATAGTTGAGGCACTAAAAATGTCGGAGCTTGAAAAGCTTAACGCTTTGTCTTCGGTTGAATCATTGCTTAGTCGGCTTGAGAATTTTCACCGCCGCGAATGGTATGAAACATATTCTTCGTATCACCAAAGATGGTTAGCCAATGACCCAGAAATCATGGCGACCGTAGAGCAAAACAGGGGGCAATTGAAGCTATGACTTCTAACCCCTCCGTCAAGGGGACGTCCACAAGCGGGCTTCGCCCACTTGCGGTCGCCCCTTACGTCGAACGTTAGCAGTACTTGACCGAGACAAGGTGAGAACAATATGCGCTTCAGAAATATCTCTGCCATTACTTTGTTTATAGTTTTGGTTGGCTGTACATCTATTCAAGTACAGCCAATTGACCGTTCCATCAATTTGAAACATGTCTGCATCGAAGAAAACCCAAAAGTTATCGTTGCAGATTTCGTTACGGTGATAAGAGACGGCTTTGATCGCCATGGAATTTCTACGGAAGTATTCTCAGGTTCAACACCCGACCGATGTGAGTATGTTCTAACTTACACCGCTTTGCAGTCGTGGGATTTCTCCACGTACTTGTCTTATGCCGAGCTGAGATTGGAGAGTAAAGGTCGAAAAATTGCTTCTGCTGAGTATCGCCTTCGCGGAAAGGGCGGCCTCTCAATGATGAAGTGGCAAGGTACGAAAACAAAAATGGACCCAGTAATTGATGAGCTTTTAAAAGCGTACTAAATGCTGCTAACCCAACGCTCAAGCGGACGCAGTGAGACGGCGGCGTGTTTCCTGACATTCTGTGGCCCGCGCCGCTTAGCTTCGCGTTAGGCGTCTCATGAAATCTTTGCCCCTGCGACGATCGGTCTGGCTTTACCCAATCGCTTTGGCGCTTTCAGCTGGAGTGATAGCCGTCTCACTCGCCACCGGCGTCATCGCCCTGAAGGACACTGTCGTTCCGCTGTTGTCGCTGTTCGGGACATTCTTGGGAGCCACCTTTGCCTTTCGGCTGACCGAGGAGAAGGAAGTCCGAAAGCTTCTTACAACGCAACGAGAGGCGATGAATCGGGCCCTGTTCGTGATGATCAGGCAGGCAAACGCCATTCACCAGCTTGCACGTGATTTCGAGAAGTACACGTCGGAATTCGAGCGGGCTTTTAATCTACCGGCACTGAAACCACCCCCGTACCAAGATTTGGTTCACAACCTAGCCGACCTGGAGTTCCTCCTGGAGTCAGATGACCCGGCGCTCCTCATGCGCATCGCAATAGAGCAGGAACGCTTTCATCAGGCTCTGGAGAGCCTGAAGACTCGCAACGAGTTCTACGTGGGAGAAGTTCAGCCGGCGCTGGCGAATGCCGCACTCAACGGCAAGATCGTTTCGGGTGGGCAGGTAGCCACGCTTCTCGGTGAAAGGCTTTTCGCTGGAGCGATGAATGGGGCGGAGATTGCGCGTCAGCACATTGCGGCTTGCGATGCAAGCATCCCGACCATTCACAAGCAACTACACGAGCGTGCGAAGGACCTCTTTCCTGGCCACAAGTTCATAACCTATGAGCGAGCCGCCTAACCCCTCCGTCAAGGGGACGTCTTGCGGCAAGCCGCAAGCCGCCCCCTACGTCGAACGTTGAGGCTGTAGAAAAACCCGTTTCTCACCGAATTTTCAGCAAACAAAATGGCGCAGATTGTCTCTGCGCCATTTTGCTTTTCATGCTTTTGCTACGCCAGATCGCTGCCCTTCTGCCTCCCGGTTGACCAGCGGGCGTCAAACAAGGGATTTCCCCTTTGTTGCTTACTGCCCGTACCCCTGATGCGCCAGTTTCTCGATGTTGTGCACCAGACAATACAGTTGCCACTGGGTATTAACCTTGCGCCGGCCGCGCAGGGTGAAACGGTTGAGGCGTTTGTTGTGCCGGAGGTTGCCGAACACCGGTTCGA